>JAEYZS010000239.1 GCA_023427925.1 Pseudomonadota bacterium
TCAATATGCTAACGTGGGTAAAAAAGTTGAAGACAGTAGTGGAAAAATGGTCCCATATGGTGGCGAGCAACAGCTTTATTTAAATATGGAGCTTGAGTTCCCGCTGATTTCCGAAGCTGGAATTAAAGGCGTTGTATTCTATGATATCGGTGAAGCTCAAGACAGTTTGAATCCATCGGATTTTAGAAGCAACTATGGATTTGGATTTAGATGGTTCTCTCC
Organism: Pseudomonadota bacterium; assembly: GCA_023427925.1. GTDB lineage: Bacteria > Bdellovibrionota > Bdellovibrionia > Bdellovibrionales > JAEYZS01 > JAEYZS01. Next base: position 223 of record JAEYZS010000239.1, read on the forward strand.
AATTGGTCCGCTCAGATTCGAATGGGGCTTCCCAATTGATAGGAGACAAGAGGATAGCGCATCTAACTTCGAGTTCTCAATTGGCGCGCCTTTCTAGTAGTTATTTAAGGATTTAGCAATTTAAACAAAATAAAGGAGATATTAAATGAAAACACTCATCGCATTTGTCGCAATGGCACTCGTGAGCACTAGCGCATTAGCAAACGTAAAAATTGGTTACGTAGATATGCAAAAAGCAATTCAATCTACAAAAGCAGGTCAAAAAGCTAAAAAGAATTTAGAGGCCGAATTTGAAAAGAGAAAGAAAGGTCTTCAAACAAAAGAAAACGAATTAAAGAAAATGGGCGAAGAACTTGAGAAAAAAGCCATGGTTCTTTCTGAAGATGTAAGAGCGAGCAAGCAAAGAGAATTCCAAGCAAAGATGATGGAGTTCCAACAAAACGTTCAGAAAAACCAAAAAGAAATTCAAGATGAAGAGAGAAAGTTGACAGAGCCAATCTTAAAGAAACTTCAAGCCGTGATCGAAGAAATGGCAAAGAAAGAGTCTTACACTGTGATTATGGAAAAAAGAGAAAACGGAGTTCTGTGGTCGCAAAAAGATCTCGATATTACTGATCAGGTCATCAAGGCTTTTGAAGCTAAAAAATAAGAGGTTTAAAGATTTAAAATGTTTGATATCAACCAAAAACAATTGAACCCGACCGAGATTCTAAACACATTACCACATCGGTATCCTTTTCTATTGGTAGACAAAGTACTGGATATTAAAAGAGGTGATGCTAAAGGTCTCGGGGATGAAATTGTAGTAAGAAAGAATGTGACTTTTAATGAGCCATTCTTTCAAGGGCATTTTCCTGGAATGCCAATCATGCCAGGAGTGCTTGTGATTGAAGCTATGGCTCAAGCAAGTGCTCTGATGGCATATCGTCCGCACCCAAAGGGAGGCAAATGGAGCTTCTTTATATTGGGTATTGATGGGGCAAGGTTTAGAAAGCCCGTGGTCCCAGGTGATGTTTTGGAATTAAAGTGTAAGTGTATAAAGATAAAAAGCGTATTCTTTACGTTTGACTGCAAAGTATATTGTGATGGGGAGCTCAAGGCTGAAGCAGAAATATTTGCACAAATGGCACCAAATTAAAAAAGAAGGATAGCGCACGCATGATACATCCTACGAGTATAATTTCTAAAGAAGCAATTCTTGATCCCACAGTTGTAGTCGGCCCCTATTGCATTATAAAAGGCCAAGTTAAAATAGGCAAAAACACGATATTGGAAAACAACGTTGTCATCGGTTCGGAATATGGTGTGGTCGAAATCGGAGAGGGAAATCATATCTATACAGGAGCAGTCCTAGGAGAGGTTCCTCAAGATAAAAAGTATAAGAACGAAAAAACCAAACTCATTATTGGAAATAACAACAGCATCAGAGAATATACAACGTTAAACTTGGGTACCGTACAAGGTGGTGGTGTAACTAAGTTGGGAGATGGTAACTTAGTAATGGCCTACGCACACTTTGGCCACGACTGCATTGTTGGCAATCACAACGTCATTGCAAACTGCTGTCAGTTGGCGGGTCACGTAACAATCCAAGATCATGTGACGTTGGGTGGAATGAGTGGTGTGAGCCAATTCTCGACCTTGGGAAATCATTGCTTTATTGGTGGATTTAGCTCCGTAAATAAAGACATTCTTCCTTACTCGATTGCCCAAGGAAACTTTGCCACGGTAAGAGCAACAAATAAAATTGGCCTTGAAAGAAAAGGAATCTCTGACAAATCGATCGCAGAGATCAATAAAGCAATTCGAATTATGACTAAAGGTGATGGAACAATCCAAGAGAGATTGGAGCGAGTTCAAACAGAATGTGAAACTTGTCCAGAAATCGAATATTTTATTGAGTTTGTGAAAAAATCGGAAAGAGGAATCGCAATTTGATGTCATCAAATGCGTCGGATTCTAAAAAATTAAATATCTTAATTATAGCAGCTGAGGCGTCTAGCACCCATTACGCAGAAAAGTTATTAATATCATGGAAAGAAATGGGCTACGAAGTGAATGCCTTTGGCATTGGTAGCCAAAGAATGGAAGAGCTGGGCTTTGAGCGTTTTGGGAAGTCTGAAGAGCTTGCCGTTATGGGTATCCAAGAAGTGCTTGGAGTTTTTGATAAAATCTGGAGTGTTTTCCATAAGCTTATTGATGAAGCTAAAAAAAGAAAACCAGACTGTGTTCTGCTTTTAGATTATCCGGACTTTAATTTGCGACTTGCTAAAAAACTAAAAAAAGCAGGATTTAAAATTTTCTATTATATATCTCCACAAATATGGGCATGGAGAACGGGGCGTGTCCACTTTATTAAGAAGTACATCGACAAGGTCCTCGTTTTATTTCCCTTTGAAGTTGATTTCTACAAAAAGTACGACGTCGATGTCGAATTTGTAGGGCACCCACTTTTAGACGATTTACGAGCTGAGCTTTTTTCAAAAGAGTATCAGAACGATTTACGGCAAAGATACGGGATAAATCCTCACCAAAAAGTATTGGGTCTTATGCCTGGAAGTCGCAATTTTGAACTCAATCATCATATTCCTGTACAGTTGGGTGCAGCTGAGATTTTACGGCAAAAAATCCCAGATTTAGCTGTGATGCTTTTTGTAGCTCCAAATAAATCCATCGATCAAGTAAAGGAAAAAATCAAAGACCTTAATATCCCTGTCACATTTGTGAAAAGAGATCCTTTCGAAATGGTGTCGATGGCTGATTATGTCTTGTGTGCATCGGGAACGGCGACACTGACTGTGGGGTTGATGGAAAAGCCCATGCTCATTATGTACATCATGAAGAAGCTAACAGTATTTTTTGGTCAGTTCATTATGAAACGTCCAAAGTTTTTTGGAATGTCGAACCTCATCCCAGATAAGATGATTTCAAAGGAATTTTTTCAGGATGAGGCCAATGCTCAATCCATGGCCGACGAAGCATATCGAGTGTTATCGAACCCCGAAATCTATGATCGTGAAGTTCAAAATTTAAAACAGTTAAAGACAATGTTGGGTTCATCCGGGGCAAACAAAAGAGTTGCTCAAAGTGTATTACGTTTTCTCGGAAAGGAATTATAAGGTTGATTATTTTTTATCCTGTTTCTCTTTTCATAGCGATTGTGGTTTGGATAAGGGAGACTTGTTATAAATTCAATATTCTTCGTTCTTATAAAATTAAAACCAAAATTATATCTGTAGGGAATCTGACTTTTGGGGGCACGGGAAAAACACCAACGGTGGATTTTTTAATTCAAAACCTGAAGCAAAACAAGAAAATCGCTGTTATTAGTCGAGGATACGGTAGAAAAACGAAAGGCTTCTTTAAAGTTAACCCTTGGGTTGATGATGCTCCAATCATTTTCGGTGACGAACCTGTACAGCTTGCAGCCAAGCACCCCGATGTGTCTTTTTATGTTTGTGAAGATAGAGTTAGGGGATGTGAAGAAATTGAGAAAGAAAAGGCGTTTGATCTGATTATTGCCGATGATGCTTTTCAACACTTAAGACTTCGAAGAGATTTAGATATTGTCGTCGTAGATGCCAGTGAAGAGATTAAAAATTATAGATACCCACCTTTGGGTCGTGCTAGAAATTCTCTTTCCTATTTAAAAAGAGCCGACTACGTCTTTCTAACAAAAACAAACCTCTCTCAGAAGCAAGATTATGAATGGATCAAGGCTCAATTGCGAAACTGCAAAGTAATAGAATTTGAGTCAAAGGTCGATGGCATTTATGATTTACACTCCAATGATCCTATAGCTAATCCTATCCGCGAAGCCTCTTTAGTTTCAGGTATTGGTAAGCCCAAAACATTTGAAAAAATTTTGATTGATCAGGGAATTGCCGTACGCGAGCATTTTGTATATCGAGATCATCATAACTATTCAGAAGCAGATCTTCGTAAAATAAAGGGAGTAATGCAAGGCGGGACTTTGCTTACGACTGAAAAGGATGCAGTTAAGATTAGAAATATTTCTAAAGACTTGAAGGTTGGCGTTGTGAGGCTTAAATTAGTAAACACAAATTCAGTTGGTCGCTTGTATGAAGATATTCATTAACTTTATTTTTATTCCGCTTAGTGCTGCTTTTTCTAAACTTTCCAGGCGAGGTCAGTTCTTTATTGCTCAAGTCTTGGGTGTGTTGGTCTTTGATATTCTTCGTATCCGTCGCCAAGTGGCTATCAAAAATATCGGGCTCGCATTTCCAGACTGGCCAATGGAAAAAAAAGTTTCAGTCGCAAGACAAAGTGTCCAACACTTGTTGTTATCTTTTTTGGAATACATGATCATTTATCATTACAAAAAAGACTCAAGAGACAAATATTTTGAAATTTCAAATAAAGAAATAGTGGATGCTCAGTTGGCCAAGGGTAAGGGCGCTTTGCTCATGACACTCCATATGGGCGCAATTGACCTTGCCTTGGTTGGATTTGCTGGGTTCGGTTTCAAGGTGAACGCAACTCTTAAAAGAATAAAGAATAAAAGTATAGACAAGTTTGTTAACGATTTAAGAGCCGAGCATAATATTAAGTTCATAGCCGATCGTAGAAATCCTTTTGATATCTTTCGCGCAATCAAGAATAACGAATGTGTGATTTTTGTCATGGATCAGTATATGGG
>JAEYZS010000261.1 GCA_023427925.1 Pseudomonadota bacterium
GGTTAATGAGAACGAGCGCGATTTCGTTTTCTTTATAAACATTGCCGCGAACGTTAAAGCGGTAGTCATAATTTGAACCGTAATCTGTCCATAAAAACGCAAGGCCAATTGTCCAGCACAGTATGGCTCTCAGCCAGAAGGCTCTTGCCCCCCAAGCCCATCGTAGGAAATGCTCGATTTTCTTTAGTATTTTCAATATAGACACTAGGCGTAATGATATACTATCTTATATGATTTAAATCAATGAACTAATGGATTTCTGAAGGGATGAGGTAGTAGATAATGATTGTTGTTCATGGGGTTCAAAGACTACAGACTCAAGTAACAAAATCCGTGGTGACTATTGGAAACTTCGACGGCCTTCACTTTGGTCATCGTGAAATTATTTCAAGAGCAATCACTAAGGCTAAAGACTCTCAAGCTCAGTCCGTGGTCATGACCTTTAGTCCGCATCCACGAAAAATACTCCGGCCGGAACTTCAGCATCTCCAACTGTTTAGTCATAAAGATCAAGAACGTGAGCTCGCCAAAATGGGAGTCGATCTTTTGTTGATTGAGCCATTTTCTCGAGATCTTTCACAGTTGCCCCCAGAAAAATTCATTGCCGATTATGTGATAAAACCATTTTCACCAGTTGCTCTTGTTGTAGGTTATGACTTTGCGTTTGGTGCAAACAGAGAGGGGACACTTTCTACCTTGGAAAGCCTTTGCCAAAAAAACGGAATACAATTGGAAGTGGTGAATCCTGTAAAAATGGATGGTCTTGTAATATCAAGCTCAGAAATTCGCAAGGCTGTAAAAGAAGGTCGAGTAGATTTGGCGCGAAATATGCTAGGTAGATCGTTTTATATTTCGGGTTTAGTTGAAAAAGGTGATCAGCGTGGAAGACTTTTGGGTTTTCCTACAGCTAACGTGTCAACTAAGGCTGAGGTTTTTCCAAAAACAGGTGTCTACGCAACTTACACAAAAATTAGAGACGAAATGTACAAGTCAGTGACAAACGTTGGCTATAATCCTACTTTTGTGGATAAATCTGGCAAGCCGATGCCACTAAAAATTGAAACTCATATTCTAAATTTCGAAAAAGAAATTTATGGAGAAGAAATAGAAGTTAGCTTCGAGCATTTTATTCGAGACGAAGTAAGGTTCTCAGATATTGAAGGATTAAAGAATCAAATTAAACAAGACATAGTTACGGCTCTAGGTTATCTAGAGCCAATGACATGTTAACAAAAGAGTTAAGGATGACAGACAAACTAAATTGGTGCGAAATTGGTCCTAAAAAAACTCACCGCTATGATGTTTTAAGTCAGTTTCTTTCATCCCAAGGAATACAAAATCAATTCACCTTTATTGAATCAGATTCATCGAGCCTGAAAGATAAAATTCAAGAAGCTCGCGAACAAAATCTATTTATTAAGTTTCATCCGAGCATCTTTGGTCAAGTTGTAGGATATATAGAAAATAATCTAAGAGAAATTGAAGCATTAAAATCTCTCGATGGAATGAGGTTTGATAGCGTTCAAGGTTATTGGCCAGAGCTTCTATTGCGGGATTCTCTATTCGAGTATTTAGCTCAACGAATAAAAAATCTCGATGTTTCTCAAACAGCATTCATCGTTGGATCTGATGGATTAGCTAGGGCTGCAATTGCAGGACTGATCAAACTTGGATTCTCTAGGATTAACATAACAAGCGATAACGATGACTCGGCTCGATCTCTTATCGAAGATTTTAATAAAATCTTCTTTAACGTTGCATTCGAATTTACTAAAAAATCTGATGTGACTATTTTGCCAGGCACCCATGGTACGGTCGTAAACACATTTTCCATTCTAGATTCTGAAAGTGTTCCTTCGGAAATTTACTACTTTAACTTTCTCAAAAAAGGTGGCTGGGTCGTAGATCTTATTGATGTGCCCATGAATTCACCATTTACACGAATTGCTGAGGATATTGGCGCAAACGTGATCAAGGGGTATGAAGTTTTAAGCCACTACGACATAAAGTGGTCTGAGAGTGTAACTGGCCAAAAGTTGAGTTTAGAATCCTATCAAAAGCTCCTAGAGACATCGTTAGATCAAGTCGAATATGACAAAGCTAAAATCCAAAAAATCCTGGAAGAGTTCCAAATGTAGTTTAGGGTAATACCTGAATTTTACATGTCGTTTGAATCTAGTCCTCGGTCTAGTTACAAAAAATGTCACATCACTGTAATCTATTGATATGACCTATAAAATAGGTTTGTGCTCATTGATGAACAATTTTTGTGAGATACAAACTTTGTGGGGGGAGGGAACTAGGCAAAGGGACTCGGAGAACTCTTAGTCAAAGAAAATTTAATCGATATTAACGATCTTGAAAAAGCAAAGCGCGAACAAAAAAGTAATGGCGGAAGATTATCATCGGCGCTAGTGAAGCTTGGCTATATCGATGATAAACAACTCGCTGATTTTCTTGCTAGACAGTACAACATTCCTTCGGTGGATCTGGATGCATTTCAAATTGATCCGGATGCTATTGCAATGGTGCCTAAAAAGATCTGTGAGAAGTATAAAATTATTCCTGTTTCTAGAGCGGGCGATACCCTTGTTTTGGCAATGGCGGATCCAAGTAACGTCTACATTAAGGATGACTTATTTCACATCACTCGTTGTAAGATCACGGCCGTAGTGGCGCCGGAGCACGCAATAGAAATTGCTATTGATCGTTACTACAGCTCTAAGACTAAGTTTGAAAACATCATGACGGAGATGGAAAAAGAAACCACCTCTGTAGATATTGATATTGGAACAAAATCAGTTGTCATTGACGAGGACGGCGATAAAAAGGGAGAAGAAAATTCTCCTGTGGTAAAATTTGTGAACGTTATTCTCTCTGAGGCGGTCAAAAGGAAAGCTTCGGACATCCATATTGAGCCTTATGAAAAAAATTTCCGCGTGAGAATGAGAATTGATGGTTCGTTGCACGAACAGATTCAGCCTCCGCCTGGAATTGCTAATGCAATCGCTTCACGCATTAAAGTAATGAGCAAGCTCGACA
>JAEYZS010000009.1 GCA_023427925.1 Pseudomonadota bacterium
GAATTACAAACTTATTCTATAATAACTGGACAAAAGGATCCTCTTCTGGTGTTCAGTAACAGAAACTCTCTTTTGTTTTTTAATTAAACAAGAATTTTATCGATAACAAAAGTTAAAAATAACAGTGTGACTCAAAGCTTCAAACATTACAAAAACTCTATATCAGATCCAAGTGTTGAGTATGTTTGGCACGGTACTAAGCTTGGATGCAGAGTTAGTGAGCTCACAGATGCATGTAGAAGTAGCTACTGCTCTGCTTGTGGAATTATAGCAAATGGTATTTTTTCAACTTGAAAAAATCTAATGTATACAGGATTTCAGCTAAATTATTCTGGAAGCAATATTTCTTTCCAAAGATTTGGTAAAGGAATTTATTTTGCTCCACACTCGTCTAAAGCCAATGATTACACTTCTGACAATGTTCGAGCGATGTTCCTGTGTAAAGTGGTTGCTGGTCGTAAATATGTCACGCAAGTGAATAGTAGTGGAATGAAAGCACCGCCATATGGATACAATTCTGTGTATGGAGAACCTGGAAAAGATCTGAATTATCCTGAACTTGTTATTTACGATCAAAGAGGAGCCAAAGCAACCTATCTTGTATTGTATTCTATTAATGACAATAATTTAACATCGATCTTTTAATATCACAAAACTTTTTATTATTTGCTTTCAATGCCTCTTGAGTCTAAAGACAGGGGTATCTAATTCGAGACACTAAAATTCATTCCAGGTACAAGGAAAACAATCAACTATTTTATATATTATACAAATTTATTTAAAACGAAGTTTTATCAGTAATTATCCCAGTCTACAGAAACAAAGGGGTAAGCTTTCTCATTCATAAATTGTGTGTTTGGCAGTAGCACCTTCTTTCCATCTCGTTCTATATCCCATCCACACCACAGAATGTGAGAGGCCTTAGTGGCATCTGCCAAAGTCGAGTCTTTAGTGTGCACAAAGCCTTAAAGAATGAGAGTGGTACACATTAATCATTTTACCTTCCGGATGGGGATCGTATGCAAATCCTTTATTAATCATCAATTGTAGATTTAATCCAAAGTATTGTTTAGTACAGCTTACAATCATTTCGTATGTTACAGGCGGTTTCATCAACCATGATATCCTAATCGGTACTTCAAAGAGCACATAGATATCCTCATTTTCTGAAAAAACGGCATCTGCGTACTTTCCACCAAATGGTAAGCGTTTTCCGGCTTTGGTTTTGACACAAAGAGAATCAGGTTTCATCAGATCCCAATAGATTTTGCTTCCATCAGTAAAACTGCGGGATTCTTTGGGGTTGATAGTTGCTGCTCTCGATTTACGTAGCAAGGTTTTATACGTATTTAACCAATTAAGATCTTTCGATTTCGCTCCGAATTTTCGTTCACACAACACTTTCCACACCTAATGGTAAGGAGAATATTTTCCTCACATACTCTTATTGACGACAGAACTATAGACACCCCTGACCTCGTCTAAGCAACTGATTTTGCCAACTCTCTGGCCAACAGTAAAGGCGAGATCCTCTTCCCAGGTCAACGTAAGGGAAGAGGATAAGCATTAAGCCCTTCGGAATGCAATGAGAATCTTACAAAGAAGTCGTCATTCTATAGATTGGTTTTCAATAGAACGAACCCTCCAACAAACCCTCCAAAAGAGAGTTCGAAAGGTATATCATGATGCGCATATTGATCTCAGAAATGTGAATCATGTCAAACATCCCCGTAACAACTAAGCTCGTCAATCAGATCAAAGTCTTCTTGAAGGATGGCAAAGTACCCAGCGATCTCGCAAGATCCAGGCAGTTTAAATTCCGCAAGAGGTATTCGAATGGTGACTGGACTTTGGGAGGTGAAACACTCAAATACAAAGGCAAAATCGTGGTGCCAAAAGAGGACGTCGAATCGACTTTGCAAAGACTAAACAGCGATCCGCTCTACACACAACAAACTGGTGCACGATTTTGGAACAGAATTTCAAGTGAATATGCGTTCATTTCAAGGTCTATGTGTGAAGACTTCTTGTCCGACAAGCGTGTGCCTCAGCTAATGAAAAGGGTCCATGAAACACCAATTACACCCATCAATACAAGGTTCCCAAGGTAGCAATGGAATATTGACTATGTGGACTTGCGCGGCTCGGAACATAGTAACGCTGGTAAGTGTTATTTGCTCAACATAATTGGTAAAACTCATGTAAAACACCTACTCACAATCAGATCCCTTGATGATGTTAGTCTAAATTACAATTTCATTTGACTTACAAGGTGCATAACTCTCAGAGGGATTAGCTTTACGTTGTACTGTTTGCACAGTGCAATGAGCGATTTAGCCCTGAATTCATTGTCCTACTTGTCAGAACAGTCCATGCAAAGACCTTACCGCATGTAGGACTCTTGGCTTATGTCCAGAAGCAAAGAGACCTCTCAATTTCTCAGTTGCAAGATCTGAATCCCTGCTTTTCAAGGGGAACGAAAATGCATATTTCGAAAAGTATAACAGAACCCGCCATTCAAGTCACGGCATGACCCCTGAAGAGGTCTATTTTACCAAAGATCCTGAAGTCATTAAAAGGGCCTACGAAAAAGCCTACCAATACCGCAGAACAAAGATCCTCAAGAAGTCAGACTTGCCAAATGACATTGAAGAGGGTGATTTGGTGCGTTTGGCGACATCTTCGTTCAGTGACAAGAGGAAGTCGAGAATCGGTACGACCAAGGCCTATGTTCCGCAATTCAGCAAATCTACAAAGTTGAAAAGCATCTGCATTCGAGGCAGGAGCTTACGAACGATCGCTGGCAAGTAGAAGGAGAAGAAAGGCCATGAGAAATTTCGTGGGAGAACACCCAAGACAAGGTTGCGAACTGTGCACATGGAGACATGAACGTGGTTATTTTAGGGGGATACTATGTACTATAGAGTTTTGCCGTAACAAATAAAAAACATTAATTAAATAAATTGTTGTGTTTATTAATAAAAACTTCAATTGACAAATTGCATCATACATGCACTAATCAGTTTTGCGGATCTTCTTTGGAGATAATAAGGCGGATTCTTCTTCTTCCTCTACATCAGATACTTCAATAATAGAAGGCTCTACAACTTCTTGCTTTAGAGCTGGGGCGGAAGTGACGAACAATTGATCGAGGGCAGAAATATTAACTACAGCCCTACCAAGGCAATTCATTGTTGCTGATATAGTTCTCAAATAGCCAGTAAAAGAATCGATATCTGTATATTTCTCTGATAAGATATCTTTTCGGAAGTTCCAGTAGGTTTCCGTAAGTTGGTAATTCGGATCAAAGAAAAACTCCAACTGATCTACTAATTCAGGGAAATCAAGATGATTTTCGTTTTCTTGAGGGTCAGTTTGTAACTCTTCTCTCCACTGTTTGCAATAGTCCAATCTAAAAAGTAATTTTAGGAAAAACCTATGTATCGTAGAGTTTTACTTAGCTTGAAGTACCCGCATAGGTATGTTTAGAATAGGGACAAATACTCCATTCTCATCCAAAACGAGCAGCTTTACAGAATGTTTTGCGAGAACATTAGCTAATGCGTAAAAGTCCATCGATCGGCAAGTCATGTTGGCAAGACTGTTAAAGGCAACAGCGTGAGGTCTGCCTTCTCCATAAGGCCGATTTAATAAATCTTTTAACCGCAACCAATAAGAAATGAAGCTGCGCATCGTCACTTTCGTAAGACGCGCATTTTCCACCGATAAAAATTCGCAGTGAATTCCTTCCTGTAAAAAGAAGGTCTTACAGCGAGCCTAAAGATGAGATTAGCAAATAGATTCAAAAATTGATTTCTTACCCTGATACCTCCTTTCGATTTGCTCGAGGAATAACGGCAGGGCATAAAGAATATATTCCCCTTCTTCAGGAACAACTGATGTTCCATTGCTGCAATTCCAAC
>JAEYZS010000070.1 GCA_023427925.1 Pseudomonadota bacterium
GCCATACTCTCCTTCTAGCCTAACGACGGAAATCATCGCAAAAAGCCTACAAAAAGTGAGTGAGATCTGTAATCAAACTGTTCAGATCGAATTAAATGCTTATTAAGAATGTGTAGATCCTGCTTAAAAGGCGATAACTATTGACAAAATGGCTGATTTTTTGAGAATCTAAATTCCATGCAAAAGTGCCAAAACACATTTCAAATTTCGATTTCAACATCAACTATGACATTTTAATCCTTTAGGCACATTCATGTCGCAAATATCAATTATATTACCTGATAATTCTGTTAAAAACTTTGATCACGAACCAACAATTCTTGAGGTTGCGCAATCTATAGGTCCGCGTTTAGCAAAAGAAACGCTAGGTGGGTTGGTCAATAGTTCCACAGAGATTCAGGATCTTAGATTTAAACTCAAAAACAATGACAAGCTTAAGATCATTACTTCAAAAGATCGCGAAGGCTTGGAAGTCATCAGGCATTCTGCTGCGCACGTTATGGCTCAAGCGGTCCAAGAAATTTGGCCCGATGTCAAAGTCACAATTGGTCCGGTGATTGAAGATGGATTTTATTATGACTTTGATTCACCATTTACCTTCACTCCAGAAGATTTAGAAAAGATTGAAAAGAAAACCAAAGAAATCATAAAGCAAGACTTAGCTATCACTCGTGATGATTGGTCAAAGTCTAAGGCCATTGAGACATTCTCTAAAATGGGTGAAACATTCAAAGTAGAATTGATTGAATCCATTCCAGACGAAAAAGTGGGCATCTATACTCAAGGCGGTAAGTGGTTTGATCTTTGCCGTGGACCTCACGTTCAGAGCACTGGAGCTATTAAGTCTGTCAAAGTCCTTCATCAAGCCGGTGCTTACTGGAGAGGGGACGAGAAAAACAAGATGTTACAGCGCGTGTATGCGACAGCATTCTTTTCTGAGAAAGATCTTCAAGACCATCTCTTTAGAATCGAAGAAGCTAAAAAACGTGATCACAGAAAGCTCGGAAAAGAAATGGGGCTTTTTGTGTTCGACCAGATCGCTGTAGGGAGTCCGTTTTATACTCCAAAGGGCACAATCATTTACAATGAGCTCTTAGATTACGTACGAGTGATGTACAAAAAGTATGGTTATAACGAAGTCATCACCCCACAAATTTATGATGTGGATCTTTACCATACATCTGGGCACTACGAAAACTATCGCGAGAATATGTATTTTACTGATATCGATGAGAGAAGCTGTTCCGTAAAACCGATGAATTGTCCTGGTCACTGCGTGCTTTACTCCCACGATTATCATTCCTATAGAGACTTGCCATTAAGAATTGCTGATTTTGGACGACTTCATAGATATGAAAAAAGTGGCGCGCTCCATGGAATGACTCGGGTGAGATCGTTCTCCCAAGATGATGCCCATATTTTTTGTACAGCGGAGCAAGTGCAATCAGAGATTGAAAAGTATATGACGATGCTCAATGAAATTTATCAAACATTGGGCATGTCGGATTATGTTGTGAGATTTTCAACTCGTCCAGAACAACGAGTGGGAAGTGATGAGTTTTGGGATCAGGCAGAAAGTGCTCTTGAAGAGGCTCTCAAGAAATTAAATCTCAAATATGAACTTAATCCAGGTGATGGTGCATTCTACGGTCCAAAGCTGGATATTACGTTTTTTGATGCTTTGAAAAGGCCATGGCAGCTAGGGACACTCCAATATGATCCAAACATGCCTCAGCGTTTTGGTTTAAAATACATTGGATCGGATAATTCAGAACACACTCCGATCATGCTTCATAGAGCAATTTTAGGATCGTTAGAGAGATTTATTGGTGTTTACACAGAACATTGTGCGGGACACTTCCCACTTTGGTTGCATCCAAATCAAGTGCGCATCCTTAATCTTAATGAAGTCCATATTTCGTTTTGCGAGGAATTAAAACAAATTTTAGAAAAAGAAAATATTCGTGTTCACTTTGATTCAAGAAACGAAAAGCTTGGATTTAAAATTCGCGAAGCCCAACTGATGAAAGTGCCATACATGATCGTCATTGGTGATAAAGAAAGAGACGCAAAAAAACTGTCTGTTCGCTACAGAACAGGTGAAAATTTTAATGATTTAACAATTGAGAGCTTTGTTGAAGGAATTAAACGCGAGATTAATGAGCGCAGTTTAAATTCCTACTTAGCCAAGGGAAACTAACTCAAACAGGAGAAGCATGAACAATAACAATTACCGCCCACCAATTCGTCCACCAAGAAGAGAAGGTGGTTTTGGACCTAAAAAAGATTCCAAAAAAGATGGATTTAGAATGAACTTCGAAATCAACGCGTCTCAGATTCGCGTGATTGATGATGAAGGAACTATGCTTGGAGTGATGTCTCCAAAAGAAGCTGTAGCAATGGCTCAAGCAAGGGGCTTAGATCTTATTGAAGTGGCTCCCAATGCCACTCCTCCAACCTGCAAAATCATGGACTATGGCAAGTACAAGTACGAGCAAAAGAAAAAGGCTCAAGCTTCAAAGAAAAACCAAGTTATTATCGATGTTAAAGAAATTCAACTTCGTCCACGGACAGAGGAGCATGATCTAGAAACGAAACTAAGACACGCAAAACGATTCCTTGAAGATGGGGATAAGGTTAAGTTTAACCTCCGTTTTAAGGGTAGAGAGATGGCTCATCAGGACCTTGGGAAGCAGCTCATGGAAAAAGTGGTTGAGCAGCTTAAGGGAATTGGAATTGTGGAGACAGCTCCAAAGCTTGAAGGCAAGCAATTCTTTTGCTTGATCCAGCCAGATCCGGCTCATCTCAAAGAAGTTCAGAAAAAGAAAAAACAGGCGCAAGCGGCTCAAAAAAAGGAAGAAGAGGGAGAAAAAGAGCCATAATTGAGGCTCTTTCAGCTCTAATCTGCAATAGACTCCTTTTAAGAGCGATCTGAAATGTATCCAAGGTCTTAAAATAAGCTTGTTTCACCAGTGATTTTAAGGTTATAACCATTAGCTCAAAAGCTAATAGTTTGGCTTATGCAAAACTTTTATTTGGCCTCAAAGTAACGTTCCATCGAATGTTCGCCAGTAAGGTTAGGAGAAAAAATGAAAAACAAAACTAATTCTGGAGCAAAAAAACGCTTCAAGAAAACGCCGTCTGGCAAAGTGAAAAGAAAAAGCACTAAGCGTAGACATCTTATGAGCAGTAAATCACCTAAGGCAAAAAGACAGCTAGCACTACCTGCATACGTTAACGATGCGAACATGCTTCAAGCTAAAAGATTGTTAGTATTCTAATTAATAGTGTTAAGAGAAAACACGTAAAGCCACAGGAGAAAAATCATGAGAGTAAAAAGAGGCGTTAAAGCCAGAAGAAGAAGAAATAAAACGTTAAAAAGAGCAAAAGGTTATTATTCAGCAGGTTCACGCTCATTCACGATTGCTCGTGAAAGAAATGATAGAGCGTTAGCTTATGCATTCAGAGACAGAAAAGTTAGAAAGCGTGAGTTTAGAGCTCTTTGGATTCAAAGAATTAATGCAGCAGTTAGACCTTACGGATTGAACTATTCAAGATTCATTAGCGCAGTTCAAAAGCTAAATCTTGGATTAGACAGAAAGGCTCTTTCAGAGCTTGCGATCTTAGATCCAAATGGATTCAAGTCTATCGTAGACATGGTAGCAAAAGCTTAATAGAACTTTTTAAAAAGGGTCATTTGATTGACCCTTTTTTGTTCCCAATTAATGACGCGGTATATCTCAGTAGAGATTTATAACGGAATAATCAATGGATATAGAGAGCTTCGAAAAACGAAAAAGAGATCACATCGAGCTTTCGATGAAACCGGAGAATCAAGCTACGGGTTTTTCAGGACTTGATTTGGTCTGTCTTGAGCACGAAGCTTTGCCCGATTTAAATTTTGGCGAAATTTCATTAAATACCAGTATTTTAGGTCAAAAACTTAAAACTCCTCTTTATATCAATTCGATGACCGCTGGGCATAAGGATGCTGTCGGCCTTAACG
>JAEYZS010000145.1 GCA_023427925.1 Pseudomonadota bacterium
CTGCATTTCCGTGATCTTGAAATGTTGCTCCGGTGCCATGGGCTAGAGTGATTTGATCTCCGAGATTGTAATTTAATTTTTCAGAGACCTCAGCTCCCAACACAACATCAAATAAATTTTTAAATTGGTCACCATGAGCAAATTCTAAAAATTTTCCACCACTATATTTGTAGTGAGCAAAATAATTTTCGTTCGTGCCGACAACTCGGAATCCTCTATGTGAGTCTCCGAGAGAGATGGGGATCGTCCAGCGAGTTTCCTGATATCCAGCGATTTCCTGATAAGAATTCCAACTGAGATTATTGACGGGATCGCCGATACGAAAGACAGAATAAAGCAATAGGGAAAGGGGAGAAGATCTTGCACCCACGATCAAGTCGGTGCCTGATATCGTGTTTTTAAAACTTTCCTTTGCGCCTAATCTCACGCGTTCTAAGCCCAATAATAATGTTACACTAATTGCAATAGAAAGAACGGTCAGAATCGTTGTGACCTTTCTGTTTAACAAGCTCTTAATTGAGAGATTTAAAAGAGTCATGATTTACTCCTCTTAAGCTCAATTGTCTTATCAAAACGAGCTTTGAGAGTAGGGTCGTGGCTCACAAAGAGGACAGTAGTTCCGTTTTTTTCACACTCTTTAAATAGGAGTTTTAGAAATTGATCTCTTACATCGTGATCAAGGGCGGACGTAGGCTCATCCGCAATAAGAAGCTCAGGGCTTCCAATCAGCGCACGAGCAACGGCAACTCTTTGTTGTTGACCGACACTTAAGTCAGTCACTCTCCGCGAAAAATATTGGGCAGGATCAAGTTCGAGAGCCTCCAAAAGTCTTTTAATCTCCGTGTCTCGATTTGCCACTTTCGAATTTTTAAGACTTGAAAATTCCAATGGCAAAGCAATATTTTCGGCGACAGATAAGAATGGGAGCAAATTAAATAGCTGAAATACAAAACCCATGTGATCACCGCGGAAAGTATCGCGCTCAGAAGGGGACATTGACCGAAGTTGCTTTCCGAAAATCTGAATGGTTCCCTCATTAAAATCCAAAACTCCAGATATGAGGTTCAGTAGAGTTGTCTTGCCAGTCCCAGAAGAACCCTGCAAAAAAACTTTTTCGCCTTTGGAAATTTCTATCTTAGGAATATACAGCAGATCAGTGGAAGCGCCTTTCCACCTGAAATTAAGATTTTCAATAAATACGGCCTGCTGTTGGGTCATCTTATTTTAGTTTGAGAACAGTTTCAGTTGAAGTGAGCTTTGCTGACTTTTGTTCTTTTTCAGTTACAACTTGAACCGTGATTTCAGTTAAGGATTGAATATCTCGAAAGAGATTGACGTCAAGCTCTGTAATTTTAGAAATATCTTTGCATTTATACTCAACTTCATACTCGTATCCTGAGTGCCCTTTGCCGCCATGGTCTTTGTCGTCATGTTCAGATTCAAGCTTTCTTTTGGTTACGTTACAGCCTGCACCTTCGGGAATAATGAAAAGACTATAATCTTTTGTTAAAAGATCTGTGACAGTCTTTAAATTTTCCTTATGTTGTTTAGTCTTTGCCTTACCCTCAAAGCCAACAAGATCCATGCCTTGTATATTTACGTTCACTTCGATTTTATTTTTTTCAATGGAAATATCCATGGTAGCAGATCCATGAGTGTGGGCTTTTTGTGCGTTGGCATTTAAAATACCTAAGCTCATAGCAATCGTGAGCACGATAAAAAATGAAAGTGTCTTCATGAAAGCTCCATCTTGGCGATTGTTTGCAATTGCATGTTGCTTGTACCTTCGTAAATTTGTCCAATTTTCGCGTCTCTAAAGTATTTTTCAGCAGGATATTCTTTTGTGAATCCATTTCCGCCGAAAAGGTCAACGGCCATAGAGGAAATCTTTTCGGCAGCTTTTGATGCGTAATATTTTGCAATCGCAGCCTCTTTAACAAAATCTTTTCCATTATCTTTGAGTCGAGCAGCGTTGTACACAAGAAGTCTTGCTGCCTCCAGTTGAATTCTCATTTCTGCAAGTTGGAATTGTACACCTTGGAATTGAGCGATGGATTTTCCGAATTGTTCTCTCGATTGAACGTACTTTAATGCAGCTTCGTAAGCACCTTGAGCAATCCCAACCATTTGAGCACCGATTCCAATTCGCCCTTCATTCAGTGTTTCAATAGCAACTTTATATCCTTTACCCACTTCGCCTAGGATATTTTCTTTTGGCACTTTGCAATTTTCAAATAGAAGCTCGCATGTTGAAGAAGCTCTAATTCCGAGTTTGTCTTCTTTTTTTCCCACTGTGAATCCTTCGAATCCTTTTTCGACAAGGAAACAAGTAATGCCTTTATAACCTTTAGAAGGGTCGATATTGGCAAAGCACAAGAAGATGGAAGCTTCTTTTCCGTTGGTGATCCAGAGTTTGCTACCGTTTAACACATAGTGATCACCTTTATCTTCGGCTCGTAGTTTTAATGCAAACGCATCACTACCACTGCCGGATTCAGAAAGAGCGTAAGCGCCTACCCATTCGGTTGCGAGCTTTGGAAGGTATTTTTCTTTAACGCCAGCATCTCCCCATTTTAAGAATGCATTTGTAACAAGAGTATTTTGCACATCAAGGAGTACGCTCACAGACCCATCGACTCTTGCAAGTTCTTCTACTGCCAAGCACGCCATAGTGAGTGTGCTTCCGGCACCTCCGAACTGCTCAGGAGATTCGATTCCCATCAATCCCATTTCAAAAAGTTTTTTAACGATATCAGGACGCATTTCAGCTTTTTCGTCCATCTCAGTGACATAAGGTTTTACTTCGTTTTCCGCAAAAGATCTGACGGCATCTCTAAAAGCAATTTCATCCTCTGTTAACATTGTTAGTGCAGGTTGAGTTTGACTCACGAAAACTCCTTCGGTTGATTTGTAAATTTTGGTAAGGAATTTGCTAGCATAGGACCTAACGAAGGTCAGCAAGTAAGATGACGTTGTCTGTTTTTAATCACGCTCCGCATCTTACAAAGTTGTTCGTGCATAAACCTGTTCCCAATTTCTAGAGGTTTATAGTAGCTTTGAGTCATGTCAGACAAAATTGTGAGAGTATTGATTGCAAAACCAGGTCTCGATGGTCATGACCGTGGAGCCAAAGTCGTTGCCCGTGGCCTAAGAGATGCGGGATTTGAAGTTATTTATACGGGACTTCACCAAACACCGGAAATGGTTGTTCAATCAAGCATCCAAGAGGATGTGGATATTGTCGGTCTATCTATTTTATCAGGAGCACACATTCCTTTGGTAAAATCGATCCAATCTCTTATGAAAAAAGAAGGTGTATCAAAGCCGATCTTTGTGGGTGGGATAATCCCTCAAGATGACTCGAAACTCCTTATTAAATCGGGAATTAAAGCGGTTTTTGGGCCGGGCTCAACAATGACTGAGATCAACGATACGATTCGATCCCTTTTGAGCGGTAAAAGAGAAAAAAGCCCTGCAAAAAAAGTTTCAAAGGATAAATCATCTTTGTCCAAATCTTCGAAAGCGAAGTCTTCTAAATCGAAAACAAAAGCTAAGCCAAAATCTAAACCGACTAAATTGAAAAAGAAAAAAGGCAGATAATGGATTTATATGAGTTTGGTGCTAAGATCGCATTGATTTATGTTCCATTACTTTTTTCTCTCTGTGTGCATGAGTACGCGCATGGCCTTGTCGCCAAATGGAAAGGGGACAATACTGCCGAACATCAAGGACGGTTAAATCTCAACCCTCTTTCTCATGCCGACCCGGTGGGAACTTTTATATTGCCACTTTCAATGTTGTGGCTGAGTGGCCCTGTTATTGGATGGGGTAAACCTGTTCCGGTCGATGAGCGCAATATGCGAAATCCTAGGGTAGATATGTTTTGGGTGGCGTTTGCTGGACCACTTTCAAATATCATAATGGCCGTAATAGGTGCAATGGCCACGGCGGTCGCTTTTGTTTATTTTCAGGGCCACACTTACTCAAACGCGATCCAAGCCTTTTTGATGGCGTTCATTCGCATTAATTTATTATTAGCAATTTTCAATATGCTTCCTGTTCATCCTCTTGACGGAGGAAAGGTCATTGCTCGATTTTTACCACAGTCAATCAACGACAAATTAGAAGCGAATATGCAAATGACGGGCATTATTTTGATGTTCTTAATGCTGACTGGAATGTTGAGCTTTTTATTTAAGCCAATTGGAATCGTTAGCTACTTCATGGTGACTTTCTTTCAGGGTCTTATTGGCTAGTTACAAATTGGTACCAAATTCATAAAATTATGTAGTTTTTTTAAGAGCTCTGCTTATATATTGCGGCGAGTTAGAATATGTTAGATAACATAGTAACACCGTAATGGGAGCAAGTTGATGAAGCGCAAATACCTTTTGTCTCTAAGTTTAATTTTCCTCACGATGGCTTGTTCAAAAGAACAAGACAATCCATTGGATTCTTACGATCCACGTAGCCCAGAAGCACAGAAACAACTCGAGGAAATGGATAGAGTCGTTCAGCAAGAAACAGGTAAGAGTGTTTTTATTCCTGCTGATGATGGATCATGTTACCGACATACCTGTTCTCTCTATGCTCAAGTGGATAAAGCAACCCAAAAACTTTATCTCTATGAGAACGGCTCTTTGATTGAAGAGTGGGATATTTCCTCAGGATTATCGGAGTTCGAAACCCCAAATTTTGACCGTCGTCCGAATGGGCGTATTTATACTGAATATGAATCGAAGAAATATCCGGGCGGGGGCTATGTGAAAACGGATGAAAATGGTCGCAAGATCAACCTCGGCAATATGCCTTACGCGGTATTCATTGAAGGCGGTTATGCTATACATGGAACAAGTCGAGGAAACTGGAAACGATTGGGTTCTAAGGCATCCCATGGATGTATCCGACTTCATCCGGATAATGCGGAGAAGTTTAATCGGTTGGTGCTCAAATATGGTATTTCTGAGACGTGGATCACTGTTCAATGAGTGGATCAATGAGTATTCTTGGCTTCGCCTGTTTTTGTAGCAGAAAACCGAACGAATCCCGTCAAAAACAAGAATAAAGCCTTAGATATCAAAAATTTAGAGTTTAACCCTTAAAAAGTCCTTGAAGGATTCACAAAAACCCACTTCAATAGTGGGTAATGTCAGGACTACATGTAAGATTAGAACAATTCGAAGGCCCATTAGCATTGCTTCTTTACCTTATTCGTAAAGAAGAGATGGATATTTACAATATTCCCATTCACCAAATAACTCAGAAATACTTAGAACATATTCAAATTATGAAGAAGTTGGATCTTGAGGGAGCCAGTGACTTTATCACAATGGCAGCAACTCTTATCCATATCAAATCAAAGATGCTCCTTCCTCAATACGATGCTGAGGGTGAAGAGGTTCAAGAAGATCCGCGCAAAGAACTTGTACAGAGACTTGTCGAATATCAACGTTACCAAAATGCGTCCAAGGATCTTTTGGATCGACCAATCATGAATAGAGATGTTTGGAGAAGAGGCTTTAAGGAAGATATCGTACTTGAAGAGTCTCAGGATATCGAAGTGGATGAAAGCGGCCTATTTGGCTTAATCTCAGCTTTTAGAAGCGCGTATAAAGCAGCTCAAAAGAGAGTTCACAGGGTCATGAAAAAGGGTCAATCCATTGCTTCACGAATTTTAGAGATTCGAGACTTGCTGGTTCCGGGCGAGCGAAAAATTATGGCAGATCTTATTTCCCAAGAAGAATATTCCAAGAACAAACTTCTTGTGACTTTTTTAAGTATGTTGGAATTGGCAAAGATGGGATTTGTCAGAGTTTTCCAATCGGAACCTTATGCTGATATTCATGTCGAGCCACTTAAGGTTATTGATAGAGATGTAATTGCAAGGGCCGAATCCTATGAATCGCAGGATGCAGATGCAGCTGCAAATAGAATTTTGGCGAAGGGCGAAGAGTTTATTAAAGCCGAAATCGCAGCTCGTGAAAACGAAGTGATTGAGCAGCCGGCGCAATTAGAACTTTCTTCAGAAAATATTATTGAACAATTAGAAAATCAAAAACAACAAATTGCAGTAGCGGTCGAAGAAGTAGAAGAGTCTGCTACGGACGAGGATATTATGTCTGCAGAAAAAGAATTAGGATTAGAAGCGTTGGAAGGTGGGCTAGAGGGTGAAGTTGTATCTTCTATGG
>JAEYZS010000148.1 GCA_023427925.1 Pseudomonadota bacterium
GAGAAGTTCGCGCTGTAGTTGCTGCGGATCAAAGAATTCGTGAAGCTTATAAATTGGGATTCAAAAAATTCTTAGTTCCGAGCTCGAACAAAAAGCATTTAGCAGATCTGCCAAAGGAAATTTCAGAAAAAATCATTTGGGTAAAGAGTATCAAGGAACTTCCTCGATTGCTTTTCTCTGACAAATCGAAGTCCGCAAAAGCTGCTGAAAAGTATATAGAAGCCTAAGACCTTACGACACGTTTTTTGCGAAGAAGGAAAACGACACTTACTAATACAACAAGTCCCACAACTGCCAATAACAGAAGCTGAGAGTGCATTTCATTTCGTGTGTATTCGATGGTTTTCTCTTCAGACTGAGGAAGAGTTTTTAGCTTTTGAATAATTTCATCGGCATATTCGTGATGTTGCTCGGGAACACTCAATAGCACTACACTTTTACCGACGTCAGTGATGGCAATGATGTTGTGCTTTCTTCCGATTTTTCTTTTGTGCAGCTCAATACTTTCGAGATTCGAAATTTCGTGAGTTCTTTTGTTAACGGTAAAAATTCTGTCCTGAGTTCTTGTGCATGTGATAGAAGTTTCGTTTTTGGCTTCACAATTGAGATGCTCTTCCATGCGAGCAAAAAACATAAAAACCATAAATACACCGATAAAAAAAGCACTTCCAAATCTTTGCAAAATACTCTCCTATGTGTTTCCTTGCGCGGTCGTTATCTTCATTTCCTCGTTCACTTCAGAATCAGGGGCCGCTGAGACAAGTTGTCCTTTTTTTAATGTCGCATATCCAGGACAATGATTCGCGTCTGCGTACGCTAAGTCACGGATAATCTTGGTTACGACCAATAGGCATTTATGTTTAACAGCTGTTTGTGCGGCAAACTTGCTTCCGACTTTCACATCTTTATTTTTTTTAATATCCAGCTGAATCTCATTTCTAAATAGAGAAATACTTCTAATAACAGCCGAAGAGGTTGCCTCTTGAGCAGGCGCAAGACCTAAAAACAACATTAGAATTAAAACCATAATAGGCCCCCAACCTTATCTCACTATGAGATAATACTACCATCACAATCGGCATTTACAACCCAAAACTGGAGTTAGGGAAATGTATAGTAACCTCTAAATAAGAATCCCCAAAGCTCAGCATCTGCATTGCCAAATTCAAAGTTCACCGCTCTAAAAGCCAATTCGAAACCAAACTGTGGAGTTAAAACTAAACCAGTTCCAAATTGCATCCCTAAAGAAGGATCCACGTCGCCGAGATTTTTATCTTGGTAAGCTAAAAATGGATAATTGATACCTGCAAAGATATACATGAGCTGCAGCTGATCGATTTTTAATGTTGCATTTGTTTCGAACATGATAAAACCAAATTCACCACCGGCACCATGATCGCGAGGCGTGTCCATGGTAAGGCCTGCGTTCCAGCCTAAACCTTTATTTAAAGAATCTTTAAAACGAAAACCAAGAACAAAAGCGTCTTCGGAAGAAATGTCTGCACCGGGATCACGATCAAACTCATCTGCAGCACTGTAAGCCAGGGTGAGATCAAAATCCGCAGTCCTGCCCTGAGAAGGCAAGAGGATTAACGATAAAATAATTAAAAACTTCACAAATCCTCCTAGAGTTGAGCACGTCTGATGGCTGTGTGCCATTTTTTGAATCGCTCTTTTCTTTTTTTCTCTGTCATTTTAGGAGTAAACTTTTTGTTTTCCTTCCAAATCTTTTGAATTTCTCTAATGTCTTTCCACAAACCCACCCCTAGCCCTGCTAAGTAAGCTGCACCTAATGATGTCGTTTCTACATTTGATGGGCGAATCGTTTCCGTATTCAGATAATCGGCTTGTATTTGCATCAAGAGATTATTTTCCGCGGCACCACCGTCGACTTTGAGTTTTTTGAGTTTTCTCTTTAGATCTTTTTGCATAGCAATTAAAACATCAGAGTTTTGTAAAGCCATGGCTTCAAGAGTTGCCCGGGCAATATGGGCACGAGTCGTTCCGCGCGTCAGCCCGCAGATCAAACCCCGTGCTTCAGGGTTCCAGTATGGAGCGCCTAAACCTGTAAGCGCCGGTACAAACTCTACTCCTCCTGAGTCATCAACTTCGCCCGCTAGAGCTTCCACATCGGAACTCTTTTCGATAAATTGCAAATTGTCACGCAACCATTGAACACTTGCACCACAAATAAAAACTGAGCCCTCAAGTGCATAGGTGAGTTTTTTGCCGATTTTCCAAGCTACCGTGGTGAGCAGTCCTGACTTGGAAAGAACCATGTTGGTGCCGGTGTTCATTAGCATAAAGCTGCCTGTCCCGAAGGTACACTTTGCCTCACCAACTTCAAAGCACACTTGACCAAAAAGTGCTGCTTGTTGATCACCCGCCACTCCAGCGATTGGAATTCCATCAGGCAAAAATCCCAAGCCTTTCGTGTGCCCCAGAATCCCACTAGATTCTTTGATTTCAGGTAAAAGGCTTTCATTAATACCAAAAATTTTTAGGAGCTCTTTATCCCATGAGCCTCTTTTAATATTCATAAGTTGCGTTCTTGAAGCATTACTCACGTCAGTCACATGTGAAATTCCGTTTGTGAGTTTCCAGATCAAGAAGCTATCGATAGTTCCTGCTGCCAACTCTTTGTTTTTGATTTTGGGCTTTAGTGAATTATTGTTATCGATAATCCATCTGATTTTAGAGGCCGAGAAGTACGGATCAATGACAAGGCCAGTTT
>JAEYZS010000170.1 GCA_023427925.1 Pseudomonadota bacterium
TAGCTGGTTTAAAAATTTCAATGGAAGCTTTGGAAACACGAACTGCCAAGCTTCCAAAAGTGGAAATCGTTAAGACCGAAGATGTTCTTGGTCGCTCCACTGTAGAAAGTATTCAGATCGGCCTTTACCACGGCCACTACGCAAGCTGTAAACACCTCACTGAACAACTCAAAAAACAGTATTTTAAAAATCAGGAAGTTTTGGTTGTAGGAACCGGAGGATTCTCAACAATGTTCGAAGATACCGATCTTTTTGATGAGATCGCTCCTGATTTAGTTCTTTATGGACTTTATTTTTCTCTAAAGAACAATACCGAGATGAAATCAAAATCAAAACCTAAACATCAAGAAGCAAACGCATAATCGGAGGCAACAATGCAACTCACAATGATGAAATCTAAACTACACAAAGCTACAGTTACTGATGCTGATCTTAATTATGAAGGCTCTATTTCAATTGACCCAACATTGTGTGATCAAGCGCAACTCCTTCAGTTTGAACAAGTTGATATTTACAATGTTAACAATGGAGCCAGATTTACAACTTATGTGATCTACGGGAAGCCTGGAGAAATCTGCCTTAACGGGGCTGCGGCTCGCCACGTTCAAAAAGGTGATAAAGTAATCATCGTAAGTTATGCTAATTTTGAGCAGGCAGAGGCTATTAACCATAAGCCAATCGCATTACTGTTGGATGATAATAACAAAGTTAAAGGAGAATCGTTTTAGATTTATTTAGCTATCTTATGGATAGCTATCGACATCAATTGAATCTGTCCTACATATTCATATATCAGTTCCATTTCTTCTTTAGTAAACGAAACTGATTCTTTTAACATCACTAGCTCTTCACGGAATTTGGCTAAATCTTCCGTTAGGAGCCCAAGAGACGTTGATATTTTTTGGACATCCTCTGAGTCTCCATCAATATAGCTCGTAAATATGTAATCGCAAAACTCTTGGATTTTTTGAATCGGCTGAACAAATAGACTTTTGTTCTCTTCTAATCGCAGGTGCTTCTTGTCTAGAATTTTTAATTTAATTTCATATACCGTGCCCAGAGATCCCACCAAAGCCTTTAGTCCACTCAACTGCTCGCGCAATTTGTAAATCTTTTGAGCTTGCTTTAATGTTCTCTCGGATTGATTCATCTGGATTTCAAGCTCTTCCATTTCACGCATAATTCGATCAGAAATTGCCGAATACTTGTGGATCTTTTCTTGATTTAAATCCGGCTCAGAACTCCATTGATTCAAAATCAATGTCTGAATAGAGTTGATCAACGCAAATAATTTCTTAAACTCCTGTTCAAAGAATTCGACAAGAAATGTGATCGGATAATGGTTTTTAGAAGTAAAAATCTGAATTTGTCGTAATTCTTTGGTCGGCCCAATCGGAAAGAATCTTTGAGTAAACTCAGAAATTCTAAAGCTCAATATGTAACCCAAAATTCCCATAACAAGACTCAAAAGAAGCGCATTTAATATAAAAGAATATTGAGTTTTCATGGAGATCAGCTGCGGCCAGCCCATCTGTACCATAGTGACTATGATTCCTGTAATGATTGTAATTACAACTGTAGCGTAACTCACCGATTTAGTTTCTCGATGGGCAGTTTTTGTACCTATCATATACCAAAATGAATTATAAACCATGACACTTAGGATAGCATTCACAGCTTGCTCACCTGTAATAAAGTCTCTCAAGTAAAATGCGTATAAAACCGCAAGCACTGTAAAACTATTTCGAAATACGAAATAGAAGATCAGAGCCAATAGGACAATACTTATCTTGTGAACAGAAAGAAAAATTTCAACTTGAGAAAGAATTAATGACTCACTGGAAATGGAGTACATTAGAAGTTCAAATCCAAACAATATCATGGCGGCAAAGAAAAACATCTTGGATAGCTGAACTGCTTTGTTTTTGTTTGAAAAAACTCCAAACAAAAGCGCCAATGCGACGAGCACAAATTTTAACGGAGTCAGTGCGAGGTTAAGATAACCCAAAGAAATTGAAAGTCCGACGTAACTTCCTAAAATCAATCCAAGGGCTTGAAAGCCTGGAATAATTCCGGAATTTAAAAAACTAAGACCCACAAAGGATATCGCCTGATTCCGCAGAGAAAGCAAACTGATCGCCACGGCTCTAGAATAAGAAGCTAAATAACTCGGCTTTAGTGTCCTAAAAAATTTAATAAATAGGGTTTCAAAAACTAAAGATATCGTAGATGAGTACGATTTTGCTGCGAACGATAACAATGTGATTGAGACCAGAAATAAAAGATCAGCACCCATTGATTTAAGCTATCATATGATGCGTTGATTCATCAAATACATATCATAGCGAACAAGTTTACTCTCAAAAGAATGGCTTGGTTTACCTATAAATTCACTCCCATGGGGGCGCTTTAGCACAACACGCTTTAGCGCTGTCTGGATCGCCGTCTCCAAAAGCTCTTCTACATTCTGAGTAACACTGACTAGCTCTCGCAGAAAGGCCATTTCTTTTTTTGGCTTAGCTGATTTTTCTTCGTGCGGATACATAGGATCTAAATAAATGGTGTCCGGCTTTTCCTCTAAGCCTTTCATATATTCGAGTGACGAGTCGTTGACCAACTGAATTTTGCCAGAAAATTTATCTTTAAATTGAGAATTTAGCATCGCTCTATTTAAACCATCTTCAAGGAGTGCAAAAATAATTGGATTCTCTTCAACAGCAGTCACGTACACACCAAAATGGCAAAAGCTTAAGGCATCTTTTCCCAAGCCCGCAGTTGCGTCCAGAATTTTTTCTCCGCTCTTGATAGCCATGGCCTTATAGAGAGGTTGATTTTTTGAAAGCGTTTTTAATCTCTGTTGAAATTCTCCAGACAAAAAATCGACACAAATTTTTTCTTTCGAAGATTTTTTTCTGAGCTCAAGAACTCCTTCTTCGTTACGCTCTAAATAATAAGTCTGGTTTTCTTTGTGATGAGTCATTATTTTGATCTTAGACATAATTTCATTGATTTCAACTCCTAAAAAGTTAACCTTATTGAGATACAAACATAGCAGGTCAGCATTGAATAAATTCTACAAAAACAAATATGTTGTTATCGCAGGAGGCTCCGAGGGCATTGGCAAATCTCTTGCCTTAAACCTTGTTAAAAATGGGGCTGATGTCACTATTCTTTCTCGTAGTGTCCATAAACTTGAACAAGCCCATAAAGAACTTGAGACTGCCAGAAAGTCCCCAGATCAAAAAATTAATTACGTTGCATGTGATGTAACCCAGTTTGAAACGGTAAAAAAAACAATTGATGCTTTAGTCTTTGATCATCGCACTCCCGATATTCTTATGAATATCGCAGGATATGCTCAGCCTGGTTACGTCCATGAACAAGAGATACACCACTTTGATGATATGATGAATTTGAACTATTTTGGAATTGTTCATACTTGCAAGGCTATAATTCCTTACTTTATTAAAGAAAAAAAAGGAATTATTTTAAACACTTCTTCTATAGCAGGTTTTTTAGGATTATTTGGCTACACTGGCTATTGCGCATCTAAATTCGCAGTGGTCGGTTTTTCAGAAGCGCTCAAACGTGAACTAAAACCTTATAACATTCAAGTTTCAGTTTTGTGCCCACCCAACACCAAGACTCCTGGACTAGAGAAAGAAAACCAAGCTAAGCCCACAGAGATTCTAGAAACGGAAGAAAAGGCCAAGGTGGCGACATCCGAAGAAGTTGCAGTTGCCACTCTTAAGTCTCTTGTTAAAAGAAACTTCATGATTCTTCCTACATTTGATGGATCCTTAGCCTATTTCTTAAATCGTGTTTCACCAAAGATTCTAGATCAATTTATAAAAAGAAAATTAAAAAATGTATAAATGTATTTTTTTGCTTACTCTCATTGCCTCGCTTGTTTTTGCTCAAGCCAATAAAAACGAACTAGAAACAACTCCATATGCTCAATTGGAGTTTTTAGAACTTAAACAATTTCCAATTAAAAATAGAAAAATTAAATTCGACTTGAGTGGCCTCACTCAGACGAATGGCAATATCTATGTCATTTCAGACAAAAAAAAGACTCCATTCATTTATAAAGTCGACTGGCACCAAGCCTTACTGACAGAAGAAATTCCATTCGGTATTAGCGATAAGCTGGACATCGAAGCTATTGATAGCTGTGATGATTCATTTTATCTGTCTAATGAAAAGAACGATAAATTTTATGTTGTAAAAAAAGGTCAGAAAACCAAGAGACTTTCAATTGATGTTTCAGATTATAAGAAGAAGAACACGCTCTTTAATAGTAATAATATGGGCTTTGAGGGAATCGCTGTCGATTGTGAAAATCAAATCATGTATGCCACAAAAGAAATGATACCACGGTTTATTCTCACAATTGATCTTAAGAGCGAAAAAGTCTTAAAAAAGTGGAACATTGCCGACACCGATACGTTTGACTTTACAGACGCCAAGTTTGAAAACGGTTATTTGTACGTTTTAGAAAGAAGTGCAATGCTTGTAACTAAAATAGATACTAAAACAGAAAAGGTCATTGGAAAGTATTCCTACAAAAACATCGAGCAGGGACCTGGTTATCTCTTTGGTCCAGCACTCCATGCGCAGGGCGAAGCATTCCTTCTTACTCAAGATGAAATTTGGATTGGCTTTGACAACAATGGGTTAAAAGCTACACAGAAATCTCAAAAAGACCTCGGCCTAAAAGGCCGAGATCCCTTGATTGTAAAATTTAAAAGACCTGCTAACTTTTGATTAGCTCATCGCGTGTGTAAATAACATTTCACGATATTTTGGAAGTGGCCAAATATCATCAGAAACCACAAGCTCGGCGCGATCTGTTGCCGCTCTTAGTTCTTCCCTTAAAGGGATGGCTTCTGATTGAATCATATCCATCTTTTTTACTTCGTCATGAATATCATCAATCTTGGCTATCATCTCTCCGAGGGCTTCGTCTTTCTCGATTAAATCTCTCAATACAGACTCCACTTCAAATAAACGGGATTTATAAGTTTTTTTCAAAATATCAGAAGCTTCATCTGTAATCTCGTAAGATTTTAATAGCTGAGTCTCTACTGCAGGAATTACATAAGTCTTTGCAAGTTCCGAAAGCATTGAAAGCTCAATCATAAGAGTTTTGACATATCTTTCGACTTGTACATTAAATCGAGACTCTATTTCCGACGAGTTTAAGATTTTTTGCTCTATTAAAAACTGTACGCTCTCTGGGTTTTTAAAGACTTTTACTGCCTCAGATGTCGAGTCCATGATTGGAAGCTTTCTTTTCTCAGCCTCTTTTCTCCACTCTTCAGAATATCCATTTCCATCAAATCTAACATTTCGTGATGCAATTAAATTTTCACGGACTAGTTCCATTACGGCTTCATCACGCTTAGAAGTTTTAAGTAATTCTTCAAGTCTTTGAGTAGCCTTTCTAAAGACACTTGCAACAGCTGCGTTGAGAATTGTTGTTGGAACCGCAACGTTCGCTGAGGATCCTACCGCTCTAAACTCGAATTTATTTCCTGTGAATGCAAATGGAGATGTGCGATTTCGATCTGTGTAATCTCTGTTGATCGATGGTATTTGGTTTACACCCAGGTCAATAATTTGTTTGTCAGTGGCATCAGAGGCTTTCCCCTCTTCGATGTTTTCAAAAATCTTTGATAATAGACTCCCACAAAAGACTGAGATGATCGCAGGTGGAGCCTCGTTTGCTCCGAGCCTATGATCGTTTCCGGCTGAAGCGATAGCCGCTCTCAGCACATCCGCATGATCAAATACTGCTTTTAAGATGATTGAAATTATCGCCAAGAATCTTAGGTTTTGATGAGGGGTCTTCCCTGGTTCAAGGAGATTCTCTCCTTTGTCATTGCTCATAGACCAATTACAGTGCTTGCCTGAACCGTTTAAACCTTTAAATGGTTTCTCGTGAAGCAAGCAATAGAAACTGTGCTTGTTTGCAATTCGCTTTACGAGCTCCATTGTCAAAGTATTGTGATCAGTTGCAATGACAGCATTTTCAAAGATGGGAGCAATTTCAAACTGGCTTGGCGCAACTTCGTTATGTCGCGTTTTTACTGGGATCCCAAGTCTAAATAATTCCTTTTCAAGATCCACCATAAAGGTATGAACTCTCGATGGAATCGATCCAAAATAATGATCCTCCAATTGTTGACCTCTCGGTGGAGCCGCGCCAACCAGCGTTCTTCCTGTCATCACAAGGTCTGGCCTTAATGCCGCAAATCTTCGATCAATTAAAAAATATTCCTGTTCCGATCCAAGAGTGGCCTCAACCCACTTTGCATCCACATCACCAATGAGTTTTAAAAATTCAACCGCCGCAGTAGATAGCGCATCGGTTGATCTAAGGAGTGGAGTTTTTAGGTCAAGGGCCTCACCATGATAGCCAAAGAATACAGACGGAATACAAAGTGTTTTTGAAGTTTCATTTTCTAAAATAAAAATCGGAGACGTGGGGTCCCACGCCGTGTAGCCACGAGCTTCAAATGTGGATCGCATTCCACCACTTGGAAAGCTTGAAGCGTCTGGTTCACCTTGAATGAGCTGTGAACCTGAGAATTTTTCCATCACTGTAAGTTCTGAATGATGAGAAGTTTGAATTGAAATAAAGGCATCGTGTTTTTCAGCCGTGGAACCGGTCATCGGCTGAAACCAGTGACAAAAGTGTGTTACACCCTTTGATACGGCCCAGTCTTTTACTGCTTGAGCCATTGAGTCGGCAGTTTTTTCAGAAATCTTTTCGCCCTTCTCAAGAGCTCTAACTATATTTTGATAGGCTTCTTTTGGGAGCTTCTCTCTCATGTGAGAAAGATTAAACGTTAGCTCCCCAAAATACTCTGAAATAGGCCTTGCTGGCTCTCTGGAATTTTCTTTTTTATTAGGAGTTGTGATTTGTTGCAGGGTAAAACGACGGACGTTTTCATCGTACATATGAACCTCACCTTTAAACTTTAAGAATTACCACCATGGTAACTGTTAAAATTAACTGTTAAATTGTTAGTTAGCTTCAAGAATATCGAATGATACTCTTGGAACCGACTTATATATTATACATAATTGCCTATTTTTATGTCTATAGGAGAGTTAATTTTTCTTTTTGGTTTTAGGACGGGCAGCTTTCGCGGCGTCTATACGCTCTCTAGCGTTATCATTAGCCCTAGATGCTCGGTCTTTTCGAGCCTGCGCCTTTGCCCTTCTGGCCTGTGCTGCCGCAAGCAATTTACGAGTCTTTTTTTCTTCCGCCACGGCCCAAGCCTGGACCTCTTTTAATGATTTTTCAGCACTTAGAGCTGCCTTTTCCTCAGCAACCGCAGCTTCATTTTCTTTTCTGAGTTCCATTTTAAGTTGAGCGACTTGCTTTTGGTTTTCTTGTTTTGATCTTATCGCAGTACGCTTTCGTTCTTGAGCATCAGTCTTCTTTTTACGAGCCACATCCAACTCTTCTTGCTTCTGACGAGCCTCGGCGACTGCTTTTTCTGCAATCTCTAAGTTCTTTGCGATGTCCTTTTCAAGGACAGCGATTTCTTGTTCTGTTTTTACGCGGTTAGCTTCTGCTCTTTTAAAGGCAGCATCGGCTTGCTTTCGCTCTTCTACGGCCCTGGCAATTTTTTCTCTGGCAATTTCGACGGTGTCAGCTTTTTTCTTTTTAGCACGTTTTAAAGCCGCTTCACCATCCCGTTCTCTTTTCTTGGCCTCTTTGGCTTCATCTCCAGCAACCGCCTCTTGGCTTTTGTAATCTTGGATTTCAGCTTCCATGACTTCTGCTTCAATATCAGCCTCTTGCGCTAATACGGAATGTGTGAACGATAAAATTAAAGCACCAATGATGAGCTTACGAGTTGAAAATTCCATGACGCTCCTCCATTAAAAATTTATCGGTTAAAAATCGCCATAACCTAATAATTTTCTTTACTTAAAAGGATTTTAAATGAATAAAAAGCCTATGACTCAGATCAAAGTCCAGGATGTTAAACTAGAAGAAAGCTGGAAGGCTCATCTCTTTGGCGAATTTGAAAAGCCTTACATGCTCGAACTCAAAAAATTTCTTCAAGAGCAAAAAGCAAAGAACAAAACCATTTACCCTCCTGGACCTCAGATCTTTAATGCTTTGAATTCGACGAACTTTGAAAATGTTAAGGTTGTGATACTTGGACAAGACCCCTACCATGGTCCAGACCAAGCAATGGGTTTAAGTTTTTCAGTTCCTCGCGGGGTCCGACCACCTCCATCTTTGCAAAATATTTTTAAAGAAATCGAAGCGGATTTAAAAATCAAACGTCCTCATCATGGGGATCTTACGTCTTGGGCCAAGCAGGGAG
>JAEYZS010000229.1 GCA_023427925.1 Pseudomonadota bacterium
TTATTGTACTTCATTAACCCTTTTGACTTAATACCTGATATTACTCCACTTGTAGGCTTTATAGACGATATGTCGGTGATTGGTTTGATTTACAGATATTTATCAAATAGGTCTTTTGAAGTGACGGGTGAGCCAATTCCCCCAACTACTCAAAATGACGACGATAAAAAAGATTAGAAAACTTGACATATTTCCTGCGTCCCGTTAAAAATTCTCCTTCGGTTGGAAGAAGTTAAAGGTCGCCGTTAATCGGTAGGACTTTCTGGCTGCTGGTCCTTTGAAATTAACTTACAACCAAAAAAGGATAGGAAAATGAAAAGAATTACTGCACGTTTTAAAATACAAAGACGTTTAGGTGTGGAACTTCCAGGTCTCGGTAAGCCGGGCGCTTTGGCAAGAAAACCATATCCACCAGGACAACATGGTAACAAAAGAAAGAAGTACTCTGACTACGCTCTTCGTTTAGAAGAAAAGCAAAAAGTAAGAGCACACTATGTTATCACCGAAAAACAACTTCAAAGATTTATTGGCCAAGCTAAAATGGGTCAAAGCTCTAACTGGACAGCAAAACTTATCGGTATGCTTGAAAGAAGATTAGACAACGTCGTTTTCAGACTAGGTCTAGCTCCATCGATGCTTGCTGCAAGACAAATGTGCTCTCATGGTCACGTTCTTGTTAACGGTAAAAAAGCAAAAACAGCTTCTATGGTATTGAGCCAAGGTGACACGGTGACTTTATCAGCTAAAGGCTTAGCTTCTCAAAATTACCTTCAAGTTAAAGACAAGCCAAGACTTGAGCTTGCTGATTATTTAAGAAAAGAAGGGGATGCTGGAACAATCATCAATGACCCAGGTCTTGAGCATATTCCATTCCCATTCGATGCTGGTCTCTTTACTGAGTACTACGCTGCGAAGTCTGTGTAATAAAACACAAATTATCATTGAATGTCTCGTTAATACGGGCCAAAGAAAAAGCCGACTTGATTGTCGGCTTTTTTATTTTATACTGTCTACATGAGTACAACATTTCCAGTAGATTATATTCCTAGCCCAGATCCCTTTGTCGAGTTTGAACTTTGGCTAAAAAAAGCAACGGACTCTGGTGAAGAAGAACCGACAGCAATGAGCTTGGCCACAGTTACGCGCGAGAATCGACCAAGAAACAGAGTGGTTCTTTATAAAGGGCTTTCTCAGCAGGGACTTACATTTTACACCAATTACGAAAGCAATAAGGCCTTAGACCTTGAAACGAATCCTTTCGTGGCCGCTACATTTCACTGGAAGGCACTTACACTTCAGCTTCGTATTGAGGGAAGAGTTCAAAAGCTCTCTCGACAAGAATCGGAAAAGTACTTTTCGACTCGGCCAAGAGAAAGTCAAATTGGCGCGTGGATATCTTCTCAAAGCAGAATTCTAAAAAGTCGTAAAGATCTCGATCAAAAAAAATTAGAATTTGAAGAAAAATTTGAAGGTAAGGATGTCGTTTGCCCTCCGTTTTGGGGCGGATACAAGATCATTCCGGATCTTTTTGAGTTTTGGATGTTGGAGCCAGGAAGGCTTCATAACCGATTTCAGTATACATTGAGCAAAGGTGTTTGGACGCAAGTGCGTTTGTATCCATAATCACTCACCAGGGAGTTGGTAATGATTAAATATCTAGTTGGCCTGCTATTGATTCTAGTCTCTTTCGAATTAGGAGCTCAAGAGAAGAACATTCTCGATGTAAAAAGAGATGAAGAAGTTGCACGGCACTATGTTGTACTTGGAAACTCACAACTCTTTGAAGTTCGAGAAAAACTAGGATCATTTACACCCCAGCAAAGAGCAGAAGTTTTTTCTGATCGTCTAAAAAGGTTTTCTTCGGATCGATCAGCCGATATCGAAAAGATCGAAATTGCGAGAACTACTGACGGTGCAGACCTCGTTTATAGAGACCAAATATTGCTGACCATCTCAGAGTTGGATGCTCAGCATGAAGGCCTTACTATAGAAAGGCTAGCGCAAAGTCGTTTAGAAGTTATTCAAAAGGCTCTCAAGAAAGACAGAGAAGCTCGGAGCATAAAGTCTCTGTCGATAAACTTTGGAATCGCAGGATTAATTACGGTTATATTATTTCTCCTTTTGCAGACATCAAAAAAGATTTTTACGTTTGCATATGCTCAGATCAAAAACTCTAAAGGGCACCTAATTAAGTCTATTAAAATTAAAAACACTGAAATCTTAAATGAAGATCGCATCACAAATTGGATTCTGTTTGTAGCACGAGCTACACAAACATTTATCACGCTCCTACTGCTGTATTTTTACTTTCCTCTCGTTCTGGGATTATTTCCTTGGACTGAACGATGGGCAGAAAAACTCTATGGATATATTTTAGATCCAATCCACGCCGTATGGAGTTTGTTTATTGGCTTTATCCCGAACATATTCTTTATTGTTATTATATGTATTATTACTAATTACATTTTGAACTTTATCAAATTGATCTTTCAGGAGATCGAGCGAGGTGCGCTTCAGTTTACGGGCTTTCATCAGGAGTGGGCACAGCCTACATATAAGCTAGTTAGAATTTTTATTTTTGCTTTCGCGTTTGTTTTGATTTTTCCTTATTTGCCCGGCTCGGGATCAGCAGCTTTCCAAGGGGTATCAGTGTTTTTGGGTATTCTGATTTCCTTAGGGTCATCATCGGCCATCGGAAATATGGTTGCAGGGGTGGTCATTACATACATGAGACCGTTTAAAGTCGGTGATCGGGTCAAGATTTCAGATACAGTTG
This sequence comes from Pseudomonadota bacterium, assembly GCA_023427925.1. Lineage (GTDB taxonomy): Bacteria > Bdellovibrionota > Bdellovibrionia > Bdellovibrionales > JAEYZS01 > JAEYZS01. The sequence continues at coordinate 2,777 of JAEYZS010000229.1, forward strand.
GTGATATTGTTGAGAAAACTCTATTGGTCACAAGAATTAAAACAATTAAGAATGTAGATATCACAATCCCAAACTCTATGGTGTTGAGCAGTCACATCATCAACTACAGTTCTTCAGGAGATCAGAGCAACAAAGATCTGATCCTCAATATGGTCGTTACAATGGGCTATGATGTGGATTGGAGAACGGCTCATAAACTTCTGATTGAGGCCGCTCTTAAGACTCCAAACATTATAAAGGAAAAACCCCCTTTTGTGTTACAAACGGCATTTAATGATTTCTATGTGAGCTACGAAATCAATGCCTATACTGACGATCCACAAAAAATGGCGCAAACTTATTCTCATTTGAGAGAAAATGTCCAGGATGTGTTGCTAGACAGTGGAATCGAAATAATGAGCCCACACTTTACGGCCATTCGCGATGGTACAATCAAAGAAATGCCTCGAGACTATCGAGATAAGGAGCCTAAGCTTTGACGGAGCAAGAGTTTAAGCCAACTATTTTGGTGACTGGCTGTGCATCGGGGATCGGTTTGGCTCTTGCGCGACTTTTATATAAAGAAAAAAGATATCGAGTGATTGTGACTGCGCGAACAAGGTCTTTAGAAAAACTCAAAAACGAATTTCAAGAAGATGAGCGATTTATTATTCGACCCCTCAATGTGACTGATGATTTTCAAAGAAAGACTCTAATTCAGGAAATAGACGAAAATTGGGGTGGAGTAAATGTCCTCATTAACAATGCCGGTATCTCCTATCGCTCAGTGATCGAACATATGACCGAAGAAGACGAGATTAAACAGATGGCCACAAACTATCTTGGTCCGATGGGTTTGATCCGTTTGGTATTGCCGAATATGAGGATACGCGGTCGCGGCAAGATCATTAACGTTTCATCGGTAAGTGGGATGCTTTCCATGCCTACAATGGGCTCCTACAGTGCCTCAAAGCACGCGTTAGAAGGTGCCTGTGAATCGCTATGGTATGAAGCCAAGCCGTACGGAATTGATGTGTGCCTGGTTCAACCAGGCTTCATTCACTCGAACTCCTTTAAAAACGTCTATTACACGGAACTCTCTAGGCCCGAATCGGCAGAAAAAAGTGTTTATCGCGAATACTACAAGAATATGGCGCCTTTCATAGAGAAGATGATGAAATTATCGCCGACTGACCCAAAGCGGGTCGCTAAAATTATTTTAAAGACAATTAAGAGGTCAGATCCACCATTGTGGATACCTGCGACTTTCGATGCATGGGCTTTTTATTACATCAGAAAGATCTTGCCGAGACGTTTCCTGCTCCCGATATTGTTTTTCTTCCTTCCAAAGGCACGCAGTTGGGCAAAACCCTTTACAAATAAGCGAATTTCCTAATATTTAAGGTCCTAAAAAAGCTTTACAGTTTATCCAAATATTACAAAAAACAGAATTCTAACAGTCTACAGAGTCTCTTTTGAGGTATAAGGAATAAACCAATAACTTTTTAAAGAGAGAAAAGGAAATTTATGAAAGCTTTATTGATAGTGGTTTTATTGTCAGTCTCCTCATATGCGAATGCGTCTATTGAAGGTGCGCTGATTTGTTCAAATCAGAATATGGAGATTGTTCAAGGTAGGGGTAGTTTAGCTTTAGTTCTAAAGCACGCAGATGGCAGTGTTTCTAATTTGAAACTTCAAACAGACGGAAATTCGCAGGACAGATGGACAAGTTATGAAAGTAAAGGAACTGTTGTTCCTCAGTATTATAACTCAGTGCCAGCAATCGGAACATACAGCCTTGTTGTTCCCAAGATTCCAGGCGTAGGTCAGTTATCTCTAAATATTAATGCCAAAGATTCAAATATAGAATTGGATTGCATAAGAAACCGAGTCTATCCTTAATAATCAATTATATTTTTTGTTGAAAGTAAGAAGCGCCAACGACGAGAATCTTGGCGCTTTTTTTATTACTGCTTTATTCCTCTTGAGTCGATATCAGCGTCAGTCTGAGCAGTAGAAATTTCGCGATGATTCCAGTCAGGTAAAGCGCTTAATAGGATTTCTGACTCGGCTTTAAAGTTTTCAACATGTTCTGCTGGAACCGGGTCTGCTGATGGGAATTTCTTTTTCATAGGATCCACAAATCGACCAGCGTTGTAGAATTCAAAGTGTAGATGAGGGCCAGTAGATAAACCCGTGTTTCCAACATAACCAATCACTTGGCCTTGGCGCACTTTAGTTCCGTTTCTTATTCCTTTGGCAAATCCGTTGAGATGTTTGTAAGCAGTTTGATACTGGGAATTGTGTCTAAGGCGAATGACCTTGCCGCCACCGCCATTCCATCCAGCGAATGTAATGGTGCCGTCTCCCACAGCCATGACAGGAGTTCCAATTGGTGCTCCATAGTCCACACCGAGATGCGGTCTTCTTGTTTTTAGAATCGGATGGAATCTACCCATACTAAATCGAGATGTCACCCGACCAAATCGTAACGGGCTTTTTAAGAACATCTTTCTGAGTGATGCACCCTCTGGAGTGAAATAACCAATTTCTTCACCATTTAATCGGAATAGAGT
>JAEYZS010000010.1 GCA_023427925.1 Pseudomonadota bacterium
CAGTTCTGATATGCCAACAACAAAAAACCCGCAAATGTAACTAAAGATAGATGTATAGTTCGTTTGATATTACTCATCTTAAGCCCCCCGGCTTTAAACTTTTAAACAAGTTTAATTTTATATAAAATTATAATGCAATTCGCGTGCTCTGCGAAATCAAACAGATTGCTTAATTTCCCGGACGGTTCGTCAAAGTAATAGGGAGATGACTACTTGTTTCACATGTCTCAATTTGAGACACGAATAACACAATTATATGAAGGAGCTAGGAATGAAATAATTGAGGGCAATTATAAGACTGTGGTATAACGAGCTAAAGTTAAAAGCGCTACTATTAGTAATAGGGTTTTCATAAGGGCGCGTTCAAATCTCATAAATTTATCATATCACAGCGGAGGACAAAATGAAGTCAAAAAGAAAGCTAGGTAATTCTGATATTGAAGTCGCTCCTATAGCATTTGGTGGAAACGTATTTGGGTGGACAATTGATGAAAAAACATCCTTTCAGTTATTGGACGCATTTGTGGATTATGGATTTGACCTCATAGATACTGCAAATATGTATTCCGCCTGGGTTCCAGGTAATCAAGGCGGAGAGTCGGAAAGCATTATCGGAAATTGGCTCAAAAAATCCGGTAAGCGCAATCAGGTCGTTATAGCGACCAAAGTGGGAATGCAAATGGGAGACGGTTCTCAGGGTCTAAAAAAGGAAAATATCTTAAAGTCAGCAGAAGACTCTCTCAAGAGATTGAATGTTGAGTGTATTGATCTCTATCAATCTCATAAAGACGATGAGTCTACACCCATCGAAGAAACATTAAGCGCATATGACACTTTGATAAAGCAAGGTAAAGTGCGAGTGATCGGTGCATCAAACTTCTCACCAAAAAGATTGCGAGAATCTAGAACTCTCGCCAAAGAAAAAGGCCTTCCAACTTATGAGTCGTTGCAACCCCTCTATAATTTGTATGACAGAGAAAGTTTTGAAAAAGATATGGAACCTTACTGCTTAAAGCATAATGTTGGGGTGATTAGCTATTACTCATTAGCAAGTGGTTTTCTAACAGGAAAGTACCGAAAAAAAGAGGATAGCGCAAAAAGTGCTCGCGGTAGCGGTGTCGTTGAGAAGTATTTGAATGAACGTGGATTAAAAATTTTAAAAGCGCTCGATCAAGTTTCGGAGAGGCACAAAGTTACACAAGCAGTTATTGCTCTTTCATGGCTTCTTCACCGAAAGAGCATCACAGCGCCAATCGTGAGCGCTACAAACTTAGATCAGTTATCAGAAATCGTAAAGGCTTGTGACGTGACTCTTTCTGGTGAAGACTTAAAACTTTTTGAGATTTAACTTCCGACGATCACTTTAAATCCGCCGTAGCTCATTGCGCTCGGTAGAAAAGGACAATTAGAAGGATCAAAGTTCTTCATAGCAGGATCATTCATAACTTTTTTATTTACAGAATTCCTATGAGCTTTAGATTTAAAGACAATATATGAAAAGATCACCGTTTCGTTGGATTTTGCTTTGGCAGTTTTAGTAAATGATCTTATGCCTTTAACCTTGAGATCATCTCCGATTGCTTCTACATAATCTAGAGCGCCATACTTCAGCCAGAGCTTCTTTCCTATTTTTGCCATTTTTTTATATTGGGCAACTTTGTTCTTTTTTATAGCGATTACAAATCCATCTACATATTTTGCCATTGTATTCTTCCTTTGTTGTTATGTTGTTATTTTTTTTTAGGTTCGTATGAGAGTGGTTCCCACACATTTCCATCGATATCTTCAAATGCATTGTAATACATGAATCCGTGGTCTAGGGCTTCGTTGTGTAGAGCTTTTCCGCCAGCGGCTATAGCTTTCTCAATCAAGCTATCAACTTCTTTTCGAGTTGGAAGACTAATTGCTGTGATAACTTGAATATCTTTTTGGGGATCAATCACATTCTTTTTGGTAAAGGTCTTAAAGAATTCTGTAGTGAGTAACATTGAATAAATATTCTCACCTAATATTAGACACGCACCGTGTTCGTTAGTGAATTCCGAATTAAAACTAAATCCAAGTTGCTTAAAGAATTCCATGGATTTTTTTAGATTCTTTACTGGGAGGTTGATATAAATTTGATTAACCATTGCGGGCTCCTAATTTTGGTTTTCAATTCTTGATTTTAAATTAAGTAAACCTTTTTCAAAGGTTGGGCCCACCATCTTGTCCATATTAAGAAAGATACAAAGTATTCGCGAGAAAAAATTATTTTTACCTTCCATAGCCCATTTGAATTTTGTTGCCTGGCCTTCGGGAGTAAGTTGATAAGTTGTAAAGTGAGTTGCTTTCATTGGTTTTAGAAAATCCAATTGCACTTTTACAAACTCGTTTGGAATGCTTTCAACAACTAGTGCGCTTCCGGCGCCCATGTCTTTATTCCCTTCCCAGCTATTTTTTGCACCAATTCCTTCTTCGGGGCCTTCATAGGAAACTTTTGCGTTGGGGTCTAAGTCGAGCCAAGGACTCCACTCATTCATTTTTTGTGGATTGTTGAGATAAGGAAAAATCACGCTGGGTTCTGAATTAATAACTATCGATCGCTCAATTCGAAACTCTTTCGGCTGAAAACTCGCAAAAACTACTAGTAGTAAAATGGCAAAGGCAATAACGCCGCCAATGATTTTAATCATACCTGATCCCCCCTATAAAATATCAATTACATTGTACTAATTAGTACAGTCGAAAGCAAGGCAATAATAGAATCACTTTTAAATAGTAAAAAACATTATAATTTCGTATAATTGTACTATATGGAACAGGCAGCAAAAGTTCGTATGATTGAAGCCGCGTTGGACCTTTTCCACCAAAAGGGAGTTAACGGCACTAGTGTAGATCAGGTTTTGGCCAAATCCAAAACGGGCAAGAGTCAGTTCTCACACTACTTTAAAAACAAAGAAGGCCTCATACATTCCGTGATTGAATATTTGCACGAAATCATTAAAGCAGGACAGACGCCCACTGGATATGATGTGAATACATGGGAAGATCTTAACTCCTGGTTCGACAAATATATTTATTTTCAGAAGTCAGTCAAATATGAGCGATCTTGCCCTTTAGGAACAATCAGTGCGGACATTACCAATGATCAAAAGCTTTTAAGACAGGATATTCTGCGATTTTTGGAATGGTGTCGAAGTAAATTAACTCGATTTTTTGCGGAGAGAAAGGCTGCCGGAGATTTTGTGTCCGATGTGGACCCGGAAGGTTTGGCAGATCTTTGTATATCAGTTATGCAAGGAGGAATGTTGCTGACAAAAATGGCAAGGGGGAGTGAAATGTTCGAAAGTGCAGCAAAACAAACACTGTCACTAATTCATTCTCTTAGAAAGTAATATTATCGTGTTACGTTTTGAAACAATATCTAAAAACGATTCGTGAGTTTGTTAAGATATTCTCAAGATTTCCCTAAAACGTTAGTCTAGGTCACCCGATAAATACAGTGTGGAACGTATATTGATGCTGGCACTGCTGACGTGCATACATACTGTCGCTCTTGCAGAACATTCTCATCCTGAGACACCAAGTGGTTGGATCGTCGGAGAAAGCAAGGATCCTATTATTTTAACATGGATCAAAGCTCATCCTGAAAAGGATCTCGATACAGTCCCTCACTTTTTGATTCAAAAATTTCCAAAAGCAGAAAAATTTGAAAAATTCGTGAAAGAAAAACCTTTAGATAAGAACTCTTGTCGGGATCTCAAGGAGGGAGAATGGACACAGA
>JAEYZS010000067.1 GCA_023427925.1 Pseudomonadota bacterium
CAACTGCCCTCTCAATAAAGAAGAATATTACGCTTTTATTAATGAAGTGAAAACTGCTCGCAAAGTTGAACCAAAAGAATTTGAAAAAGACACACCATTCTTTGAAGGATGCATGCCTATTGAAGAAATGATCAGAAGAGGTGATGAGACTCTAAGATTTGGGCCACTAAAGCCTGTAGGCCTCGATGATCCTAGGACGGGTCGCTATCCATATGCCGTAGTCCAATTGAGACAGGATAATAAAGAAGGTACGGCATTCAATATGGTTGGGTTTCAAACTAAACTCGCTTACGGCGAACAACAGCGTATTTTTAAAATGATTCCAGGATTACAAAATGCGGAATTCTTGAAACTTGGAAGTATCCATAGAAATATGTATGTGAATTCCCCTGAAGTCTTAAATCCAGACCTTTCAAGCAAGAAAGATCCTGAACTTTATTTGGCGGGCCAAATTACGGGAGTAGAAGGTTACTTTGAATCCACTTGCATTGGAATGCTTGTTGCTCGCTTTATAGAACAAAAATTTTCCGATAAGCCATTTACTCCTCCACCGCGCGAAAGTGCAATGGGAGCCCTTTTAAACGCGATTACAATGGAAAAAAAGGATAACTTCCAACCAACGAATATTAATTTTGGATTGTTCCCGGCTGTCCCACTTGAAGGCAGAAAGAAACTGCCAAAGGATCTTAAAAAGCAAAAGCAGATTGAACGTGCTCAATCTGCTTTTAAAGCATGGTTAGAGAATCTAAATTAGTTATTGATTTTTTCGATCGCTAACATCTTGTTCACTTCTTCGATGTGCTCAGTTTCTGTTTTGATCATTTCACGAATCAGCTCTTCAAGAGCGATATCTTCTGGATCGATTTTTCTCAAAAGTTCTTTGTATTTTTCGATCGCTTTTTCTTCAAACTGAAGGCTTTCTTTTAAGATATCCAAAACTTTGTGCGTCTTAGTCTCAGGGACAGGACTAACTTTAAGTGTTGGATGCCCACCTAAAGCCGTGATCTTTTCGCCGATGATCGAAGCGTGCGTGTATGCTTCATTAGCTTGTTCGTGGAACCATTTCACGATCGGAATTCTGTTCGGACCCATAATCATTAGTGCGTAATGGAGATATCGTACGACACCCGAAACTTCAAGTTCAAGAATCTGATTTAAATGATCTACTATTTCGTTATTTTTCATAAGAATCTCTCCGGTTTGTTTTACTCAACACTATTCTACTGTGACGGATTTTGCAAGGTTCCTTGGTTGATCCACATCATATCCTAAAGAGTCCGAAACATGATAGGCCATCAACTGTAACGGCACGACCGCCAATATTGGATTTAGACTCCAATGAGCTTGCGGAAGAGTTAAATAATGTTGAGAAATTCTTTTCATATTTTCGTTTTGCTCCGAACCTATACCTATAATTTTACCACCGCGAGCTGCGACTTCTTCCACATTGCTCATTGTTTTTTCGTAAACATCGTCGGTCGGTGCCACGGCTACGATGGCCATCTTTGGATCAATCAAAGCAATCGGTCCATGCTTCATTTCACCTGCTGCATAACCTTCCGCATGCATATAAGCGAGCTCTTTTAATTTTAATGCGCCTTCCATTGCAATGGGATAATTCACACCTCGACCGATATACAAGAACCCCTTAAACCCCTTGAGATCTTCTGCCGTTTCTTTAAAGAACGAATCATAGGCGAGAACTTTTTCCATTAAGCTTGGGAGATCCAAGAGCGCACGGATGTGTTTATTTTCTTCGCTTGCATTCACATGACCGCGGATTTTACCTAGGTAAAGGGCAAAACAATTCAATAAAATCAAACTGCTCGTAAAGGCCTTTGTACTTGCTACTCCAATTTCAGCCTCGCAATTCATGTACATCTTAAATTGCGTTGCGCGATCAAGAGTAGAAAGCCTCACGTTGCAAAGACTCATCGTGGATGCACCTTGCTCTTTTACCAATTTCATAGCTGCAATTGTGTCAGCCGTTTCCCCACTTTGAGATATAAATAGATACAATGTTTTTCTATCGACGATTGGAGTGCGGTATCTAAATTCAGATGCAAATTCAATTTCAACAGGCATCTTGGCAAGCTTTTCAATGTAATACTCGGCAACCATTCCCGCATAATAACTTGTACCGCACGCAATGATCGTGATTCTCTCAAACTGTAATAACTGCTTTGCAATCTCTTCGTCCGAAACTCCCGCAAGCTGCCCCATCTTTAGCGACATATTGGCTAAATCAATATAAGGCTGAACTGCATTGGCAATCGTGCGGGGCTGCTCAAAGATTTCTTTTAACATAAAGTGAGGATAGCCCTTTTTTTCTGCAGCCTCAGCAGTCCATTCGATTTTTTCTGGTGCTCTATCTATTTTCTTTCCGTCGTGAGTATAGAGTGAGTACTTTGCTCCATTGACGTGAACAACTTCATTGTCCTCTAAGTAAACAATGTTTTGTGTATTCTTCACAATAGCTTGAAGGTCACTCGCAATAATGTTCTCACCTTTTCCCGCACCCAAGATCAGCGGAGGTCCATTTTTAAACGCTACAATTTCATTTGGAGCATCTTTTGATAGCACCACGATCGAAAATGCTCCATGGAGTTTGGGTAAAATTTTAAAAACAGCATCAATTAAGCTTTTAGATTGCTTAACTTCTGCTGCGAGTAAGTGAGCCACCAATTCTGAGTCCGTATCTGAAGAAAACTCAACACCGTCTTTGGATAAGGAGTCTTTGATCTCCATATAGTTTTCAATAATACCATTATGGACGATACTGATCCCATCCACCGTGTGAGGATGAGCATTTCTTTCAGATGGGATCCCGTGCGTTGCCCATCTTGTGTGTCCTATTCCAGTATGTCCGTCAAACTTTACATCTTTTAGCAAAGTCTCAAGATTAGTTAGTTTGCCTTCGGCTCTTACGCGCTTTACTTCGCCATGATCAAAGATTGCAACACCCGCGCTATCATACCCGCGGTATTCAAGTGCCTTTAGCCCTTCCATAATAACATCTTTAGGATTTTTTTCTCCGTAGTACCCAACTATTCCACACATTTTCTATTTGTCCTTTTTAAATTTATCAGCATAATTTTCAACTATGACTTGCTTGCCACGAGCTACAGCAAGAGCATTTGCTGGTACTTCTTTTGTGATTACCGAGCCAGAGCCTACAATTGCGTTTGCGCCTACTTTAACAGGCGCAATAAATTGAGAGTCACTACCAATAAAGGCTCCATCTTCAATTATTGTCTCGTATTTCTTCTTATCGGCGGCATAGTTACAAGTGATTGTTCCGCAACCGATATTAACATCTTTTCCAATCTTTGCATCACCGAGATAAGTTAAGTGGCTCGCCTTAGAGCCTTCTCCAAACTTAACTTTTTTCATTTCCACAAAGTTTCCGACTTTTGCATTGGCTCCAATTTCTGTTTCAGGGCGAAGTCTTGCATAAGGACCAATTTCAGATTTATCGTGAACAACGGCTCTTTCTAAATGTGACCCTGCTTTGATCTGAACACCGTTTCCAATTTTAGAATTCAATATAAAACAATTCGGCTCAATAACAGAGAAAGCCCCAATGTCTGTAAATCCTTTTAAGAAAACATTTGGATAAATCACAGCGCCTGATTCAATTCGCACTTCATCTTCGACATATGAAGTCTCGGGTTTAATAAAGATCACACCATTTAGCATAAGCTCTTTGATTTTATCTGCAGCAACGATGTTCGTCGCTTTAGCAAGCTGGATCTGGTCATTCACACCGAACGCAAATCTTTTGCTCACGCGAACTCCTAATACTTTTTTTCTATTCTCCACGCACAAACTAATGAGATCAGTTAAGTAAAGTTCGTTTTGAGCATTGTTGGGATTAATTTGTGGTAAAAATTCTTTTAGAATTTCTGAACGAACCAAATATGCGCCGGTATTGATTTCGTTAATTCTTAATGTTTCGCTAGATGCATCTTTGGCTTCTACAATGGCTCGTACATCGCCACCTTGACGAACGACTCTTCCAAACTCTCTTGGATTTTTGAGTGTGCAAGTGAGAACCGCGATATCCGCCTTAAGGTCATTGAACTCCGTTATCGCTTTATTGATATCGTCCTTTGCTATTAAAGGATGATCTCCATTCAAAATAAGAACGTTTCCTGTTAATGTTTCGATACCTGCAGCCATGACCGCATGAGCCGTTCCTCGTCTCTCGGTTTGCTCATGTGTAGTTACTCCCATCGGAACAATCACTTGTTCCACTAGAGATTTCCCATGACCCACCACCACTCGTATTTCTTGGGGATCAAATGTTTTAGCCGCCTGAATCACGCGAGCAATCATCGGCGTACCAGCGACCGGATGTAAAACCTTAGGAAGTGGAGATTTCATGCGAGTGCCCTGACCCGCCGCTAAGATTATAACGCTAAGCTTATCCTTTTGGTTCGTAAAGTTCTGTTGAGTCGCATTTTTAGACATAGTTGATTATTTCCATAATTCCATAAAAATTCATTTATCATGTTCTGTAAACAAAGCATACTATACATCTATGTATGCCAATTTAAAATGGAAAAAAACTTCTCAAAATAGATATATCGAACTTCATTCTTCCTCTGAAAATCTCGTTTTTAAGAATGAAAATCCTTTTTTAATTATAGGTGGTGTGCATGGCGACGAACCTGAAGGTGTTTATCTCGTAGAATCTTTTTTGGAGTGGGCAAAAGACATGTATCAGAAAGGACACATCCTCAAGCCATGGATAGCCATTCCGTGTCTAAATCCCGACGGTTTTTCTAAGAGAGAACGTGTCAACTCTAACGGGGTGGATTTAAATCGAAACTTTCCCTCAAAAGATTGGTCCAAAGAGCACAAGGAACCTCGTTATTACCCAGGCAATCATCCAGCAAGCGAAGTCGAAACTCAGAGCATCATTGAACTGATAGAAAAATATAACCCGCAAGTTATTATCCACTGCCATTCTTGGAAACCACTTGTGGTTTATACAGGCACTCAAGTTATCGAAATTGCAAAAGCCTTTTCCGACGCCTCCGGATATCCACTTCACGAAGACATCGGCTATCCCACTCCGGGAAGCCTTGGTCAATATGGGTTTCAAGAACACGAAATAGGAGTCGTCTGTACCGAAGAACGAGAAGGTGCATCTCGAGAAGAAACTTGGAATCATTTCGGCAAAGCCTTTGAAAAGATACTGGGAAAGTAGCCGTGTTTAAATCAAGTGTACTTATATCAGATAAACGCATTTCAAAAGAAAATAGTCTCGGAGCAGATGTTGCGTACAACTTTGAGGAAACCAAAAATGCAATCCTCGCACATAGTTACCAATCGATTACTCTTAGTCAAGGTATGCAAACTTCTGCGCAAGCATTAGAACTCGCACAACTTATCAAAACCAAAAATTCTGATACACAGATAATTTATATTTCTGATTCAATGCAGACTTTTACCCAAGACGCTCAGGCTATATCGAATAAATTTTCAATTTTCAAAATTTTGTCCCAGTATAGCGAAACAGTTTTGTTTAGAACAATCCAGGAATCTCTCGAAGAGTATTCTTTAAAGGAACAAAACAACGAGCTTCTAAAAATTTTAAGCGAGCAGAATGAAAAACTTCAAAGTCTGACAAAGGATCTTGAAGACAGAGTGGTCATCCGACAGCAAGGGCTGCTCGAATCAAAAGATAAATTACTTCAGACGAACAAGTATTATAGCGCTCTACTT
>JAEYZS010000105.1 GCA_023427925.1 Pseudomonadota bacterium
GTTAAAGAACTCTGTGAGCAAGAGTGACAGTGAGCTTGTTGTTATTTATCAACAAGGTGTCGGTCCAATTAAAAAACCCCATCCGGATTTTCCACGTATTCCCAAGCTCTATCCACAGGCAACAGCTGGAGCCAAAGCAGAGATCGTAGTTACGGCAAACAACATTAAAAAAACTTCGGCTGCTACTCGTGAGGTTTATGATATCGCTGAAGTTGCTACAAAAACTCTAAGTGACCAATACTCAGCTCTGATTGCAAAGCGAGCAGCGGGAATTGCGGCAAAGTATGTTGCGGCAAATGAGTTAAGTAAAAAGAATGAACTTTTGGGGGCCGTTGCTTGGATCGGAATGAATATTGCGGATCAAGCAGATCTTAGACAATGGTCGACTTTACCTGGGGCATTTCAGGTTGCTCGAATTAAACTCGCACCTGGAGAATACAATCTCAATATTCAGAGTCTTGATTACAAAGGTAATGCGTTGCCAGAAAAATTAGAAAACAAAAAAATCATCATTCGTCCGAATCAAAAAACTTTTGTGACATGGAGGTCATACAACTAGTTTTTTGGGTTAAGCCTTGGAATTCTCGCAAAAACAACTATACTGTTAATCATGCGCACGCTCCAAGTTTCTACAACAACAATACTGATCTCGCTCATGGTGCTTGTAATCTCGTGCAGCTCTTCGGAAGCGTCAAAAAAGAAATCCGAAGTTCCCAGTCAAGCCTTTGAGCAGGACAAAAAATGGGTCGAAGGATTTAAGAAAGCATCGCGAGCTTGCAAATCATTTAAAGAATTCCTTAAGAGTGAATTTCCTACTAATGAAATTAAACTGGTTGCAGAACTTCGATACACGCAAAAATGTGACACCAAGCAATTCACATTAAAAAATCATAAATCCGAATGGTTAAAAAATGATGCGATTTTAACGGGGCTAAGAGGTGCGAGCACTCCGGCTTTATTTTCCCAGTATTATGAAGCCTTTTTAAATCTCGATATTCGCTCTCGAAGCACGCTCGAATATTTAGAAAGAACAACGCTTTTCAAAAAAAATATCAGAAAAGTAAATCAAAAAACACAAGCAGATGTTTTCGATAAGATGCTCAATATGTTTCCGGCATTTTATGTAGATTATAAAAGGGCAGTACCGGAAAATAAGCGGTTCGAAGCAGCGTATGGGCTTCGTATGCAAAGAAAATTTGCTCAGAGCAGACGTCTCTATAACCAAATTATCGCTTCTTCTAAGAAAAAACTCGATCAAGCAAAATCCACAAGGGCAAAAAAAAATGAGTTAGAAACTCTTTTTAAGGCCTATGAATACACGCGTACTACTTATAGAGTTGAAGAAAACAAACTAAAAGGGATCGAAGAGTATAAGAAGGCTGTAGACTTTTTTGAAAAATACTTGCTTAAAAATCCAAAGAAAGATTTTGCAAAGTATTACACTGACACTGCAGTTCAATTGGCTCGTGATATTTGGACAGAAGGAAAAGTTACTCAAGCAAGGCAACTCCTCCAAGATGTAATCAAGAAAGCGCCAAAGGCAGCATCGCTTGATCAGGTTTACTGGGTCTTGGGACGAATGGATCAAGAAAAAAAGGACTACGCTTCGGCGATCGAATTCTTCGAAAAGGCTTTGAAGGAAGATCCAGATAAGGAATTTAGGCTAAAGCTTCTTTGGTTGGTAGCATGGAATGCAAAGAAGAATGGTCAGGTAGAAAAGGCCATCGATGATCTTGAGACTCTTGAGAGCAAGAGTAAGGGATCGCAGTACGAGAGCTATTATTATAAGAGTCTATTTTGGCAGGCTATGCTTTATAGAGAGCTCAAAAAAGAAGATAAGGCAAAAAAGATTTTAGAGAAAATTTCAGAAGATAATTTTTTTGGTTATTATGGCAGATTAGCTACGCTCGAAATAAATCCGACTGTTTTTGAAAAACAGTTGGTATCGGAGTACCAGCCAGAAAGCGGAGACGCTGTTGATATTAATAATGAAAGAACAATTAGAATTTTGCTTGAGATGGATGAGTCTCAAATTCTTTCAGAGTATCTAAGCCATCTTTGGAGGAACATTGGTAAGTCGTCTCGAAAAAAAATGTCGACACGTCTAAAGTTTTTATTCTGGGCCAGTGAGACTGGCTTGCTAAAAGAAAATCAACAGTTTATTGAAATATTTGATATGGATTCAAAGATTGAGCTTTTTGAAAAAGCTCCGTCGTTCTTCTACCCTCAACCTTACCTAAATACAGTTTCGAGTTTTGGTAATAAGTTTAAGGTTCCCCGTGAGTTGGTTTATTCTATTATGAGGCAAGAATCACTATTTGATAGAAAGGCTCGTTCGCCAGCGGACGCATTCGGACTTCTTCAGCTTCTTCCGCGAGTTGCTTCAAAGCACATGGAGGAGACAGGAGTTCAGTTCTCACGACCTGACGAGCTGTACGATCCACAAGTGATATTGCCGCTTGGAATAGCCCATTTGCGACAACTGTTAAATCTTTTTAACGGCTCGATGTTCTTAACGGCTGCGAGTTATAACGCAGGTGTAAACCCGGTTCGAGGGTGGCTCAAGTCGCGTTATAATAATAACTCCTACGAGTTTATTGAGGACATCCCTTACCTTGAAACTGAACATTACGTAAAGCTTGTTTTCAGAAACTTGTCCTTTTACGTACAATTTAATAAAGACGTCACGGGTAACTCTAGAATAGATCTCTTAAAGAGCTATTTTGAAGTTAAATCTTCTGCACAATCGAAGCCAAATTGAAGGACTATCAACTTGCATTAAATAGAAAGCTTCGATATTTTTTATATCCATTAGCTTAAAGAGGACTTATGAAGAAATTTATTTATATGTTGCTGTCTGTGTTGATTATGATTGGCGCAGGCTTTGTCTTTATAAAATACTACAGTTACATTTTTTCTCTCGAAATTAAGGGAACGATTGCTAATGTCGAAAAGCCGGTGGCCCCGATGACCATCGTTGGCGGTAACAACTCAAATCCGGATCTGGCGGAGAGGCAACTTTTTTCATATGCTGTAGCTATTCAGTTAGATAATGGTGAGATCATAACAGCATCCTCAGAAGATCGTCAGTGGGCGGTGGCGGAAAAAGGTAAGTGCGTCGTTGCTAAATTCTACCCTTACCCGCCATGGGAGTTCGATAAGTCAGGCACATATTTCGGGGCAAGACTCTTGAGAATGTACGACTGTCCAAAGCCACAGTAGAAATATAATTCTGCAATCCCTCATAGCTTGTTGACCTACAAATATTATTTTCGTATCACTTAATAATGGTACATTTACCTCCACTCATCAGAGATCTGGCATTGATTTTGAGCGCCGCTGGAATGACGGCGTTGATCTTTAAAAGATTAAAGCAACCCATCGTATTGGGATATATCATTGCAGGTTTTCTTGTTGGCCCGCACTTGTCTATTTTTCCTACAATTTCGGATCTACCCAACGTTCAAATATGGGCAGAAGTGGGAGTGATCGTCCTTCTTTTTGGTCTTGGTCTTGAGTTCAGTTTTAAAAAGTTAGCAAAAGTAGGTGGGGCGGCCACTATTACAGCAGTCGTAGAAATTGTTGGGATGCTTGGAATAGGTTATCTCTTGGGTCAGTTTCTCGGCTGGAACACAATGGATAGTATATTCTTAGGAGCAATTCTCTCGGTTTCATCAACCACTATTATTATTAGAGCGTTTGATGAGCTGGGAGTTAAAAATCAAAAGTTTGCGGGCTTGGTATTTGGCGCTCTTATTGTTGAGGACTTAGCAACAATCTTGCTTTTGGTACTATTGACAACTATATCCATTAGTCAGCAGGTTGAAGGAATGGAGATGGTAAGCTCGGTCTCAAAGCTCACCTTCTTTTTAGTCCTTTGGTTTTTATGCGGGATTTTTATTATTCCATCGTTTTTAAGACGAATTCAAAAATTCATGTCTCAAGAAACCATGCTTATAGTATCTATTGCTCTTTGCCTCATTATGGTGTTTTTGGCCTCAGAAGCTGGGTTTTCGCCGGCATTGGGTGCATTTATTATGGGTTCCATATTGGCAGAGACCACTCTCGTTGAAAAGATCGAACATATCTTTCAGCCGGTAAAGGATCTCTTTGGAGCGATATTCTTTGTTTCTGTTGGAATGTTAATAGATCCCCAAATTCT
Source organism: Pseudomonadota bacterium (assembly GCA_023427925.1). Classification (GTDB taxonomy): domain Bacteria; phylum Bdellovibrionota; class Bdellovibrionia; order Bdellovibrionales; family JAEYZS01; genus JAEYZS01. The sequence goes on from JAEYZS010000105.1 coordinate 4,163, forward strand.
TGTCGATTACGCGGGGCCTATCGCAATCGTCACAGTCGTTACAATCGTCGGAAAAGTGATTACCACTGGCGGCGGCGCATTTATTTCGGGTCAAACTCTTAAGCATTCCGTACAGACGGGTCTAAGTTTGACTCAAATTGGTGAGTTTTCATTTATCATTGCAGCATTGGGTGTCAGCTTAAAGGCTACGAGTGAATTTCTCTATCCAATCACAGTAGCTGTCTCGGCGATTACAACATTTACAACACCATATATGATCAAATATTCGATCCCGATTTATGAATTCATAAATAAGAAAATTCCAAAGCCTATCAATGATACCTTGTTGAAATACAGTGCCTCTGCTCAGAGTGTAGGATCTGTGAGTGATTGGAAAAAAGTCGTTCGATCGTTTGCGATTCATATTGGAACGAATTTTATTTTGATTGTAGGAGTGTTTTTGCTCTTCTCAAAATTCTTATCTAAAATTATTTATGAAAGAATTGATTCTGGTGGAACAGGGACTGTAATCAGCTTGATTTTAACACTGATCTGTACAGCTCCATTCCTGTGGGCTCTTGTTGGCAAAAAAGTAAAACATGGAATACATTCGAAGTTCTGGCAGAACAACAAACTTAGAATTCCAATAATTGCGCTTGAGACTCTCAGGTACGGCTTGGGATTAATACTTTTAATATTCTTATTTGCTCAGTACATCTCTACGGGTATTGCAATTGCAGTTCCTCTGGTGATCGTAATTTCATTGTTCGTGTTCTTTTCAAATAGATTGCAGACATTCTATACAAGTCTTGAGCAAAGATTCCTAATGAACTTGAATGAAAAAGAAATAAAAGAAAACAAAAAGAATCCAGTCATAGCACCATGGGATGCGCATATAGCTAAATACACGGTAGTTCCTCATGCAAGTTGTGTTGGACAAACATTATTGAAAATCGGTGTGCGCGAGAAATACGGAGTTACGATCGCCCTCATCGAACGTGGTGATCTAAAGATAAAAGCGCCTGACGGGAACGAAAGGCTTTACCCTGGCGATAAACTCTCGGTAATTGGAACTGATGATCAGCTGATTGCCTTTAAAGATTTAGTCGAGCCAAGTGTGAGCACGCTGCCTGAAGACAACGAGCTTTTTTTGTTGCAACAAATTCAAGTTGACGGGGACTC
>JAEYZS010000228.1 GCA_023427925.1 Pseudomonadota bacterium
GTTTCAGATATTCAAAAACTCATTTCTGAGCTTAAGGATACGGGCATTGGGGTCTTGATTACAGATCATAATGTACGGGAAACTTTGAGAATATGCCAAAGGGCATATATACTAAAAGACGGAGAGATACAGGTTTCAGGGTCTAGTGACGAGATTACCAATTCACCTGTAGCTCGTAAGTTTTACCTGGGCGAGAACTTTACGCTTTAGATTGAAGGGATAATAGAAGATGTCGATGAATCAGAAGTTAAGTTTAAAGCAGACCGCCGAACTTAGGATGACTCCTCAGCTTCAGCAGGCTATTAAACTCCTTCAATTATCCCGTTTAGAACTAGAAAAAGCGATTCGTAAAGAAATCGAAGAAAACCCGGTATTGGAAGAAGCATCTGATGGTGCAGGAGATCCGGTAGAGAAAACCGCGAAACCTGAGGACCCGACTGCAGAATCTACACCAGATCTTGATCCTCGCAAGCAAGAGGAGTTCGACTGGGAATCCTACGTTGAGAATCAAAACAAACCTTCTCCAGTAGCTCAAGGGACAGACTTTGATGAGATCATGAACTATGAAAACATGATTTCATCTCAGCAGAGTTTATTTGATTATCTTATGTGGCAAGTGAATTTATTTGGATTTAATGACGAGGAAAGAGCAGTTGCTACGATACTGATAAATTATATTGATGATGATGGTTATATCAAAACTCCTCTTGAGCAGATTTCAGAAGAAGAGGGAGTCTCTGTTAAAGAACTTGAAGAGATCTTGCCATTCATTCACGAATTTGACCCGCCAGGCGTAGGTGCAAGAAACCTCCAAGAATGTTTATTGGTCCAAGCTAAACATCTTCAAGAAGACACCAATGATCTCGTTGAATTGATCACAAATCATATTAAGGATCTTGAAAAAAAGAACTACGAGAAAATTGCAAAATCCATCGGAAAAGAGATCGATGAAGTTGTTGAAATGTGTAAAATCATTTATGAGATGGAGCCGAAACCAGGTCGAGCATTTATGCCACCTGAAACAGTGTATGTAACACCTGATGTGTATGTCGCGCAAGTCGGTGACGAGTTTGCGATTTCTCTAAATGAGGATGGTTTACCACGTTTAAGAGTCTCTAATCTTTACAAGAATATTCTTTCAGGCAAAGATCAAAACAATGTCACTCAAGACTATATCAAAGAGAAATTAAAAAGTGCGGTATGGTTGATTAAATCAATTCACCAAAGACAACGAACGATCTACAAAGTGACTGAAAGTATAGTAAAGCATCAAAGAGAGTTCTTTGAAAAAGGACCGGCATTCATTAAGCCTATGATTCTAAGAGATATTGCCAATGATGTTGGAATCCACGAATCAACAGTCTCTCGTGTGACTACAGCAAAGTATGTTCATACTCCGCAAGGGATCTTTGAATTGAAATACTTCTTTAATTCAGGGGTTTCAAAGACAGATGGCGATTCATTAGCTTCAGAATCTGTAAAATTAAAAATCAAAGAAATGGTTACAAAAGAAAATCCAAAAAAACCATTGTCCGACCAAGAGATCGTAAACAAACTCAAAGCCGAAGGTATCCAAATCGCCCGTAGAACTGTAGCGAAATACCGTGACGCTTTAAATATCTTGCCATCATCGAAGCGAAAGAAAATGTTCTAGGCTGCGACCAAAGTATTCTTGTTTAATTAACACTATTTTTACAATTGAGTAAAAATTAATCATTCCTTCGGCTAGCCGTCTCAAAATGATATTAAGTGGGTCTGGCCTCAGGTCCAGTTCGAGTTAGTCCGATAAAGTGATATCAAACAATGGTACAAAGGAGCCAGAGTCTATGAAGTGTGAATTTACATATATTAAAGTGGAAAGTTCAGAGCACGTTGAGGCACACGCTGAAACTCTCTTAAGCAAAGTGGACAAATTCATGAATGGTCCGGTCAAAGGGCATTTTACTTTTTCAAAAGAGAAGTACAATCATAAGGTCACGCTCACGCTGACGGGTAAAAACATCTACTTTAAAGCGGAATCAAAGGATGAAAATTTCTATAGCGCCATCGAAGAGGCGATTGAAAAAATGAATCGTCAACTCACCAAGAAAAAATCGAAGATCAAAAATCACAAGATAAAACACCCTGCAAAACAGTTGAATAATCTTGTGTCTTTAGATGATTACCGCGAAATGGTGCAAATGAGAAGGAAACTAGGATAGGTCGTTTTCACCCGCCAAATACTTTTTCAAAGCATTCAATAGAAGCTTTCGATCAAGAGGCTTAGTCAGATAATCGTTAAATCCATTTTGTAAAGCACGCTCTCGATCTTCATTGAGAGCGTGTGCCGTTAGAGCAATTATTGGTTTATCATAGCCCCAGCTTCTAAGTTCCTTAGTGGCCGAATATCCATCCATCACAGGCATCTGAATATCCATAAGGACTAAATCAGGGTTATATTCTTTTGTGATGGCAACTCCTTCTTCGCCATTTTTTGCAAGCTGGATATCTAGGTTCACATGTTTCAAATAGTATTTAAGTAGTACTTGATTGTCTTCGGAATCTTCGACAATGAGAATTTTTTTACCTTCAAGCTCTGGCGATCTTTCTTTAAAAGCCGGTTGAACTTGTTTTTCGTTCTTTTGTTCATCCTTTGGAGGATAAGCGATGATATTGAACTCAAATAAACTTCCTTTACCTAATTCACTCCTTTGAAGGACAAGGTCTCCACCCATCGCATTGGAAAGTTGTTTCGAAAGAAGAAGACCTAACCCAGTTCCGCCATACTTGCGCGTAATGGAGTTGTCAGCCTGAGAGAATGGCATAAAGAGCTTTTCTTTTTGTTTATTAGATATTCCGATTCCCGTATCCTCAATAGCAAAGCAAAGATGAAGCTCTTCCGGAGAAGATTTTAAAAGCTTTACGTGGAGAGTTATTGCTCCTTTTTCAGTGAATTTAATCGCGTTTCCAACCAGATTGGTTATGATTTGCCTCAGTCGAGTTGGGTCGGACACGATATATTGAGGCGTGTTGAGATCTTGACTCAATGACAACAGTATACCTTTTTCGCGTGCACGAAGATTTAAGAAGGAAAGCACGTCATTTAAGAATGTATGTAAATTGAATTGAGTTTTTTCGATTTCCATTTTGTTGGCCTCGATCTTCGCAAGATCTAGGACCTCTCCGATAATTCGAGTGAGCTCTTCGCCGTTCTTCTTAATAAAGGTCAAATATTCATGAAGGTTTTCTGGAAATTGGGAGTGCTGTTCTAATGCTAAGTCGGTATAACCTAGGATAACTCCCAGTGGAGTTCTGATTTCGTGGCTCATATTTGCTAAGAAATTACTTTTTGCTTTATTAGCGCTCTCTGCGGCTTCTTGTGCTTCTGTAAGCTGAGAGTAAAGTGTGGCATTATCAATTGCGACACCCGCATGTGCACAAATAGACTTTAATGCCTTTTCTGAATTTTCAGTAAATATTCCGCGTTCAGAGTGGCCAAAAAATAAGCCTCCAATAATTTCGTCTGTCTTTAGAGATTTCACAGGTGCTGCTAGGAAACTCCGTACCAGCAGCATTTTTGAAGGAACTCCTAAGTAAGGCAGACCCATCTTGTCGTACTGTGGATCTTCTGTTATATCGTATGCGCGTGTAAATTCTTTTTTATCGAATGTAGTTTCAAAAATTTTTGTGCCATTGGGTATGGTAAATTGATTAAGCGCAGATGGAACAATTCCCGAAAAGGCATGTGCCGTTATTGTTTCACCATTTTCGTCCAAGGTATTGTAAAAGAATGCACCGAATTCGGCCTTTGTTACTTCAGTTGCGGTATCAGTCACCATTTGTACAATATCTTTTAAATCTGATTCGGCCTTGAGATTAAGACCAATTTTTGAAGTGAGTTCAACAATCTTTTTTTCGTTTTTAAGTTCCTGTTCTGCAGCTTTTCTAAGAGCAATATCTTTCATCAGCATACGGCTTTGATTTTTAGAAAGAATAATTGTAAGAGTCAAAACGACGCTGACGATACTTCCAAATACAAAGACAAATAATGGAAGCCGCCACCAACCTGGGGCAAAAAATGGTGGTAGCGTGGTGAGCTGTACTGTCCAATTTATATTTGCAAATTGAACGTGAGATGTGCGAGTAATTTTCTCAAAGAAAACCGTGTCCTTGATTTGATTGCGATTAGCTGTTTCAAAAATTAAATTCTTAGGATCCGGATTCCCATTTTCTTTAGGTGCTCCGTCAAAAACAGCCAGGTGAAGTTGGTTTTGAGCGAAACGATGTATTATGGAAAGAAAATCGAAAAAGTAGTCCGTTCTGACGGTACCAACTATAAATCCCATTAAGGCCTTTTCGCGTTGTTCGGC
>JAEYZS010000279.1 GCA_023427925.1 Pseudomonadota bacterium
ATTAAAACCTCTCCTCGAACCTCTAAGAGTTTGGGAGGAGTTTTTGTTTTTAACCTGAGAGGTATGGATTTGATTGTGCGAATATTGGAAAACACATCTTCGCCAGTGGTACCATCTCCGCGGGTTAGCGCTCCAGTGAGTACGCCACTCTCGTAAATAAGTTCGATGGCAAGGCCATCCAGTTTAAGTTCGCAGAAGTAGGAAATGTCCTTTTCACTTGCTAACACTTTTTTTGCTCTCTTATCGAAGGCCAGGATGTCTTCTGGAGAATAACTGTTTTGGAGAGAGAGCATTGGTTTCCGGTGATTGACTTTTCGGAACTTGTCTAGGGCCTGGGCCCCTACTCGCTGAAGCGGTGAAAGCTCCGAAATAAGTTCGGGGTGAGCCACTTCAATGCTTTTAAGTTCTTCAAAGAGTTCGTCGTATTCCCGATCAGATATGGTTGGGCGATCTAAAACGTGATAATTGGTGTCGTGAACCTGAATTTCTTCGATGAGTTCTTCATATCGAGCTTTGATTTTATCTAAAGAGGCCTGTACCTTTTTCATAAACTTCCTGTATGGCCCATAAGACTCTATTAACAGTTAAAAATAAATAGACAACGCAATGCGCACCCAGATGAATTTTTAGTCAGAAAAGTATAATCTTATTCATTCTGAATTTCACTAATTGAAGGAAAAATTATGGATAAAAAAGAAGTTGAAAAGATTGGGCGATTATCTCGCTTAAAGCTGACTTCGGATGATGTGGATTTTTATACAAATCACCTTTCGATGATCTTAAAACATTTTGAAGAATTGGCAACAATCGATACCTCTGAGGTTGAACCATTGGTTACTCCAATTCCACCAGCTCCACATATTGCAAAAGATGAAGTGAGAAGAAGTGTAACAACCGAAGAAATTCTTAAAAACGCTCCAGAAAAAAGCGGCAATCTATTTAAAGTGCCGCCCGTTGTAGGAGGAGATTGAAATGAAATTTTTAAATCAATCACTCTTAGATGTTCGCGAACAAATCGTATCGGGAAAAGTGAAGTCAGCCGAAGTGGTGTCGGAGTCTTTAGAGCGAATCAAAACAATGGATAAAGATATCAATTCGTTTATCTCGCTTAATGAAGAAGCGCTCAAAAAAGCAGAAGAGATCGATGCTAGAATAAAAAAAGGTGAAAAGGTTGGACGTCTAGCGGGATTACCTATTGCAGTCAAAGACATGTATTGCACAAAGGGCCTAAGAACAACCGCAGCTTCAAAAATTTTAGAAAACTACATTCCACAATATACCGCAACAGTTGTTGAAAAACTCGAAAAAGAAGGTGCAATCATTGTAGGTAAAACAAACTGTGATGAATTTGCAATGGGTTCAAGCAACGAAAACTCTGCGTACGGGGATGTTCAAAATCCATGGAGAAAAGGGCATGTTGCTGGAGGTTCAAGCGGTGGAGCTGCTGCTGCTCAAGCTGCGAGATTTGTATTTGGGTCACTCGGTACAGATACGGGCGGATCAATCCGTCAGCCCGCAAGCCTTTGTGGGCTTTATGGGATTAAGCCTACTTACGGCAGAGTAAGCCGTTACGGAATTATCGCCTACGCTTCCTCATTGGATCAGGCAGGGCCGCTCGCATGCTCTACAAAAGATGCCGCAGAAATTCTAACTTCAATTGCAGGCTATGACGAAAGAGACTCAACTTCTTCTTCTGAATCAGTTCCGGATTTTGCAAAAGAAATTTCTCCAGATGTTTCGGGTTTAACGATTGGAGTTCCAAAAGAATATTTTGGTGACGATCTTAATCCTGAAATCAAAGCCATTGCGATGAACGCAATCGAAGTTCTAAAGTCTCAAGGTGCGAAAGTTAAAGAAGTTTCTTTGCCACATACAAAGTTTGCAGTACCAGTTTATTACTTAGTTGCAACAAGTGAAGCGTCAAGCAACCTTTCAAGATATGATGGCATTCGTTTTGGTTTAAGAAAACCCTCTCAAGACCTCGTTGAGCTTTATAGCCAAACTCGATCAGAAGGTTTTGGAACCGAAGTGAAAAAGAGGATTATGCTTGGTACATTCGCTCTTTCAAGCGGGTACTACGATGCTTATTACAAAAAAGCATCTCAAGTGAGAAGAATTATTCTAAATGATTTCCTTGCGGCTTTCTCGGGTTGTGATGCAATCGTATGCCCTGTGACAACTTCGACTGCATTTAAACATGGGGAAAGAATTAAAGATACAATCTCAATGTATTACAACGATATTTTTACAACATCGGTAAACTTAGCAGGTCTTCCGGGAATGAGTATTCCAGGTGGCTTATCTAGGGATGGATTGCCGGTAGGCGTACAGATCATAGCGCCGCACTTTAAAGAGCAAACCATTTTCAATATTTCACAAAATTTAGAAACAAATTTAAAAGTGAAGGTGATTCCAGATGGCATATAGTGATTACGAATCAGTCATAGGACTAGAGATCCACGCACAATTCTTAACTAACTCAAAACTGTTTTGCAGATGCTCTGCAAGATTTGGTGGCGGCGACAACGAAAACACTTGCCCCGTTTGCACAGGAATGCCGGGCGCACTTCCCGTCTTGAATGAAAGAGTTGTAGAGTTTGCGGTAAAAACCGGATTGGCTTTAAACTGTAAAATCAATACCAAGTCGACTTTCTCTAGAAAAAATTATTTCTACCCAGATTTGCCGAAGGGGTATCAAATTTCGCAATTTGATGAGCCCATTTGCGGAAATGGACACA
>JAEYZS010000313.1 GCA_023427925.1 Pseudomonadota bacterium
GGTGTAGGAGCCGGCTGCGGAGTTGGTGCAGGCGATGGGCTCGGGGAAGGTGTCGGAGCAGGCTTACTCATTGGTGGTGGAGTTGTATTCCTTCTATCATCGTAATCCCAATCACGAGATGATCTTGAAGATTTATAAGTTCGGCCACCGTAAGAACAACCTGCTGTTGTAAAATAACATCCAGTTCTGATCATTGGAGCACAGTAGTTAGACCAACTGTAGGCTTGATTACCATAGAAAGCTTGGCAATTCTGCATGAATTGCTGTCTCACATAATGAGGGTCACAAACCTTTTCACCTTGCGTAGCCAACCAAGCACAATACTGTACCTTGTTTCCGTACATATTGCCTGGTCCACTACAATTACCTTGTGGGCCAACTTGATATCCCGGCATTGTTTGATATCCGGTATTAGGATAGCCATTGTAATGACCAGGATACGGATTAGAGTTTCCGTCTTTTTTCTTACTACAAGCGACAAAAAGTGTTACCGCCAGTAAGCATATAATTAGGTTTAAGGCTTTCATGGAGCTCATCTCCTGTTAATTTCGTTTTAAAACCACTATGTAATACTTACATAGCAATGCCTGGACCAGCCATGACCGCCCGCCTATGCTTCTCATGTGATTTCAGCCCTTTAGCTCTCGTCCAATAAAGTTTAAGACTCTAAAAGCCGATAGCAACAATGTCGTAACAATTTATGAAGGGTTTGGATTAACGATGAAAATGCTATTTTTGGTTGGCTTGATTTCTTATATAGCTCTCTATTTTTGGGTCTCTTAGCCTCGAAGCTTTCTTAGCTTTTTTATAGTTAAGTCAGATAAAGAATTACCTTCTTATAGAGGTTTAAAATTAGTTTCTCTAAATATTCTACAAAGCGTTTTTCTATGCGCCTAGAATTTCTAGCTCCTAGTTCATAATAAGGCCCATGAAACAAATGATCGTATTTTTGATTTTAAGTTTTTGGCTACCGCTATTTGCTACTAACTTTAAAGATTGCACCGATCAAAAAGAGGCCTGTTTTGCTGCCAACAATTCCCCTCAAAAAGCATTTCAAATAAAAGCTCCTTCGAATAAGGCTGCTATTTTCATTCACGGACTTTCAGACTCCCCTTACTTTACAAAAGATTTGGCTACGACCTTGAGTCAAAATGGATACAACGTTTACTCCATCTTGCTGTCTGGTCATGGGTCAAGCTACGAAGCTCTTTTAGATGTGAAAGCTGAAAATTGGATCAACGACATCACTCAAGCAATTCGACAAGCGAAACTTGAAACCGGAGCAACCCAAGTCACGCTAGTAGGATTTTCCCTGGGCGGAGTACTTGCCACAGCACTTGCTGAAGATTCTCAGTGGTCTAAAAGCATTTCAAAGATTGTTTTGCTAGCCCCTGCATACCAGGTCAAAAAGAATAAACGTGGCAAACTCATGTGCTCGATTGGAGCTACTGAGCTCATGGCCTGGAACCGTCCTGAGACTTCTATTGTTAAATACAATCAAATGTACTTAGCACCAGTTTGTGAACTTATTCGTTTAGGTGATCTTACAAAAGAAAATATTAAATCGGTTCAAGCACCGGTCTTTATGGTAGTCACCGATGGAGATCAAACAATCAACACGCATGTGGCATTAAAAGTATATAACGAAATTTCCGCACATAAAGAGCTTTTCCACATCAGAAACGAATCTGTTTCTCATACAGATATTAACTTCAAGCAAGACTCCTTAGAGAATAGACAAAATCCATATTTTGACGAAATGGCTCGTCAAATAGTTCAGTTTCTTCAATAGACTCTTTGTTTTTAAATTCATTTTATTAGATAATATGAACATACAAGCGGAGATATCTATGAGTTCACATTTGTTTTGGATTGATCTAGAGATGTCAGGTCTAGACGTTGAAAAGGAAGTCATAATTGAATGCGCGGTGATCGTAACAGATTACCAACTCAAAGAAATTGAGACATATCACGCAGTTGTAAAACAACCTCAAAGTTATATCGATGGAATGGATGCTTGGAATAAAAAAACTCATGGGGAAACAGGGCTTATCGCAAAAATACCAGATGGCAAAGCTCCTGAAGTCGTAGAAAAAGAACTCATCGATTTGGCCAAGAAACACTTCGGAAATGATAAAGTGATTATTGCCGGCAATTCTGTCGGACATGACAAAGCCTTCTTAAGCCATCACTTTAAGAAATTTTCAGAACTCCTCCATTACAGATTATTGGATGTCACTTCATGGAAACTGGTTTTTAAAGACATGCTCAAAGTTAAACACGAAAAAAAGAACACCCACCGCGCTCTTGACGACATTAGAGAGAGTATTGATGAGTTAAAGTATTACATGAAGTTTATAAAGCTCGACCAAAAATAGTCAAAAAAAAAAGGAGTCGTTTCCGACTCCTTAATTTTTCTTTTCTTTTTAAACTCTCTTAGTATCTGTAGTGTTCTGGTTTGAATGGACCGTTTTTCCCAAGACCCAAATACTTAGATTGCTTGTCTGACAATTCTGTTAAATTCACGCCGAGCTTTTTAAGGTGAAGTTTAGCGACCTTTTCATCCAATTCTTTTGGAAGCCTGTAGACTTTAACTTCTTTATACTTTTCACGGTTATTGAAAAGCTCCATTTGCGCCATAACTTGGTTTGTAAACGAGTTACTCATCACAAAAGACGGATGTCCAGTTGCACAGCCTAGGTTCACAAGTCTTCCTTCAGCTAGAATTATTACGTTTTTGCCATTAGACAACGTGTGCTTGTCCACTTGAGGTTTAATGACATCTTTTTTAGAATTCTTGTTGAGCCAAGCCATATCGATTTCAATATCAAAGTGACCAATGTTACATACGATTGCACCAGACTTCATTGCCATAAAATGTCTATCCGTAATGATATCGCAGCAACCAGTCGCAGTGACAAAAATATCTGCTTCTTCACAAGCTTCTTCCATAGTTACAACTTGGAAACCATCCATTGCTGCTTGAAGAGCACAAATTGGGTCAATTTCCGTAATAAGAACTCTTGCCCCAAAACCTTTCATTGAATATGCACAACCCTTGCCCACATCTCCGTAACCAGCAACCACAACCACTTTACCAGCGATCATCACATCTGTAGCCCTTTTGATACCATCAGCGAGTGATTCTCTACATCCGTAAAGGTTATCAAATTTAGACTTTGTCACAGAGTCATTGATATTGATTGCAGGAACCTTCAGTTTTCCTTCTTTGTGAAGTTTTTCGAGGTTGTGAACTCCTGTTGTTGTTTCTTCAGAAAGACCTATGATCTTTTTCATAAGTTCCGCAAAACGAGGCTCATGCATCATATTTGTAAGGTCACCACCGTCATCAAGGATCATGTTGTAACCTTCTGGTCCCCATCCAGTGATTGTTTGTTCAATACACCAGTTGAATTCTTCTTCTGTCTCGCCCTTCCAAGCAAATACGGGGATTCCGGCTGCAGCGATTGCGCATGCTGCGTGATCTTGAGTTGAAAAGATATTGCAAGATGACCAGCGGATTTCAGCTCCAAGCTTAATGAGGGTTTCGATTAATACAGCCGTCTGAATTGTCATATGAAGACAGCCAGCAATTCTTGCACCTTTTAAAGGTTTCTTTGATCCATACTCTTCAACAAGAGCCATGAGTCCTGGCATCTCAGTTTCAGCAATTTCGATCTCTTTTCTTCCCCACTCAGCAAGTTCTTTAAACTTAGCAGGGTTCTCCATTGCTTCTTTACATACTCTGTAATCAGGTTTTTTATCTTTAGTCACAGGAACTCCTTTAATGGATGTTGTCGCTTCTAACATTACATTTTCTCCGTTTGTCATTAATATTTAATTATGAATGGGTTAATATCTCATAGCCCGTGTCTGTGATCAACACTGTGTGCTCAAATTGTGCCGATAGCGCACCATCTCCTGTTTTATAGTACTTTATGGTAGAACCAGGTATGTCAAATTCAATCAATTCTGAGTCTGTTTCATTGATCATGGGCTCTACTGTGATGCAAGTAAATGGCTTTAATATCTCGCCCCTGCCTTTTTTACCGAAGGCGGGTACGAATGGGTCAAGATGGAAGTTTTTGCCAATCCCATGGCCGCCAATCTCTTTCACAGCGGCGTAACCTGATCGAGTTACATATTTGCCCGTTTCAAATCCAATATCCCCAGTATAACCGTTTGGAGTGATCGCTTCGATACCTTTGTACATCGCTTGCTCGGCTGCTTCGGTAAGCTTTTTCGCTTTATCGCTAACTTGACCTACGAAAAACGTCCTAGACGTGTCACCGTAAAAGCCATCGAGCAAGGTCGTCACGTCGACATTGACTATATCACCTTCTTTAAGAACGGTTTCGTCAGGATAACCATGGCAGATCACATCATTGATCGACGTGCAGCTTGCCCATTTGTAACCATAATAATTAATGGTCGCTGGGATTGCTCCGTTTCTTCTCATATAGTCATCGACGATCTTATCGATTTCAATGGTTTGAATACCGGGCTTTATAAAAGGTGCAACATGATCAAGAGTCCTGGCAGCAAGCTGACATGACTTCTTCATTTGTTTTATTTCATCAAGTGATAACACT
>JAEYZS010000314.1 GCA_023427925.1 Pseudomonadota bacterium
GGTGTTAGCACAAATTATCTTAAATATTGGATTGGTAGCGGCGGCCTTAGTTTGTTGGGCGAGACTGAATCGACCGCAAAAAGATGATCCAAGGTTAAGCCGCGGTTTACAGCTTCTACAAAGTAAAATTGCTATTCTTGAAGATCTTTCGGATAGAACTGACTTACAAGTCAAGCAACTGACTCATCTTCTTGAGCAGAAAGGAAAAGAAGTTCAAGAGTATGTGACTCACGCCCAGGATCAAATCAATAGAGTCGAAGCATCCATACAAAGAAGTATGGATGTGTCGCAAATCATCCAGGACAAAATTCCACACAAAGAAATTGTTGAGCGACAAAATACAGTAAAATATGTGCAGGCCGCTCGTCTTGCAAATCAGGGCCTCACCGCAGAAGAGATTGCCGAAAAAATAGATATACCTCGCAGCGAACTTGAATTTATTGTAAAGGTAAACAAGAACAAACTCATGTTCTCGGAAAAACATTTACCGACATGGGCAAAAGAAGCCACAGCGGACTTAGAAATTTTTGAAAGAGATGAGCCCGGAATTAATGAGTCAGAGGATATCGTGGCAGCTTCACAAGTTCGTCCTCGTGATTACAGTTCAGTCTTTGAAGCTCCGAAGGTGAGCGAAGAGGCCCGCGCTGATGACCAAAGAATTCAAGAAGAATTCAAGAAAGCGATCGAAGAAGCAAAGGCAAAAGAAGTTGAAAAAGAAAACTCCATCACTAATACTGTAGCAAATGCAGTAACGGAAACTGGTGCAGAACTAGTGAACGAGGGATTTGAAGTGGCAAAAAAGAAAATCGCGGGACTTGCAGACAAGATTTTAAGTCCATACTTTTTAGAAAAAGTTGAAGATCATGAGGATGAAATAAAACTGCGAGAAGAAGAAGAAAGAGTTCGACTAGAGCAACAAGAAGCTGCAAAGGAAAGAGAAGCCAAAATCGAAAAATTTATTTCTCAAAATATAATTAAAACAGATGCAGAAGAGGCTCGAGCCATCAAGCCATTTGTCTTTAAGAATTTAAACAAAGAGTTATAAGAAATGAAAAAGATTATTCCTCAATTGAAACCAGATCAAAAAGTTTGGGCGATCATAGAGGAAGTGGTGTCGGAAGATCTCATTGTGAATTTCCAAGGAGACCTTATCCGCGTTGGTAACCAATCCGGCCGACGGTTTCGACCCGGTCAACGCATTCAACTGATGGTGACGTCCATCTCGCCACTTGGCTTTAAGCTTTTAGATTCGCGACAAGATGGAAGTGTTCTCTCGCGTATTGATATCTCAATTTAGGTGATCGTTTTTAGGCTTCGAGTACAAAATCCCAACGGATTTTGATTGTTCCGTCTTCTTCGACTATTCCTGTTGGAGGATTTGGAAACGGAGCTGCAGCTCTGAAAGCTTCGATTGCAGCATCGTCGAGATCTTGAATTCCAGATTCACCAAGGATTTTTACTCCAATGAGTGTGCCCTTATCATTGAGAATGATTAAGAGTTTTGTCGTGCGATCTTGTACAGCGGCAATCGTTCGACCAGTATGCATGATTTTTTGCATTTTACCTTTAATTGATGGTTCCCAATGCTGCTGGATTTGGCCCTTGATGCGTTTAAAGTAAGTGTAGTAAATAAATTCGCGAGTTGATAAAACCGTTTGAGCCCCTTTTTCGACATCTTTGAGATGATCACTTGTGCGGGAAAGCTCTTTACCATCTCCTCCAAAGTTTCGATTGGCCATCGCAGTCCAATCCACTTTGGGTTTAAACTTATCCAAGACACTACCTTGCCCTTTGGATTGAGGTTGAAGATTCATGGCTTCACGTGCCTTCTGAGGAGCTCCGCCTTTAGAAAGCCCTTTGCCTGCTGAATTATTGTATTTTCCTGTGTTTGCAGCCTTAGTTTCATTAACCACTTTTTGATTAAATTGACTCAAATACTTAGCATGTGGGTCGATCTCGTTATTGACTGGCTTTTCGTCTTGTTCCACGATTTGTTTAGCCTGAATTTGTGACAATTGAGACGGATCTATAAAAATAACATCAACCGTTTGATCGGTTTTCACAGATAAACTATTTCTCTCGAAGAATTTCAGAGATAGAATAGTAGATACGTGCATGAAAAGAGAAATTGCGATTGAGAGCGAAAGCAGGTTTTTTACTTTTTTAAATCTCAATTTTAGTTTCATAGTGAATACTTATCGGTAGAGAGAAATTAGTTTTTAAGAGGGAAATAAAAAATTGAGAGCAGTAAAAGTCTGGTGTCAAACTGATGTGGGGTTAAAGCGGGCAAACAATGAAGATTGTTTCCTCATGGATCCCGACTTAGGTCTCTACATCGTTGCCGATGGAATGGGTGGACACAGTGGTGGGGAGGTTGCATCTCATTTGGCCGTAAAAACAATTCGCGAAGTCGTTATCGACTCTTATGAAAAAGATGCTGGGATCAAACCACAAGATCTTTTGGCCAAAGCATATACAGCCGCCGGACAAACAATATTCGAAAGAAGTCTCAGCGATAGCGATCTTAAAGGAATGGGAACTACTCTAGTCGTGGCATTAATTAGGGATCAAAAAATTTACGTGGCCAATGTTGGAGATTCGCGAGCATATCTGTTGAACAAGCATGGTATGTGGCAAATGACGGAAGACCACTCCCTTGTGAATGAGCAAATTAAGGCTGGAATTCTCAAAGATGACAATAAGGCCAAATTTGCTAAAAACATAATTACGCGAAGCGTCGGATTCGAGAAGACCACTGTATGTGATGTTCTGGAGCGTGCCTTGGATGCAGAGGACACTTATTTGATCTGCAGCGATGGTTTAACAGGAATGATCGAGGATAGGGAAATCTATGAAATCATTCAAAGAACATCCGCAGAGAATGTGGTTCCAGAACTGATAAAGGAAGCCAAAAACAAAGGTGGTTTGGATAACATTACCGTGATGTATATGACTGTAAATCAGGTTCAAAATTAAAGGTTTACGGCTTATAGAATTTTTTTATGGGGTAGAGTTTTTTATTCGAAAAGTAGAAAAAAACATGTTTAAGTAACTTATAAATACTTAAACGATTTAAGGGACTAAATTGGGCTCAAAAAAGATTACGTTTTTGATCATGACTGACCGCCAAGGAGTGGTAAAAAGGCTCGTGCTTTCGCAGTCTTGGGTGAAGACTCTGATTACTTGTGGAGTTATTGGTTTCATTATCTTAACTTCTATTTTGGTAGACTATGTTGGTCTTCTTTTGCACGAAATTGAGTCAAAAAAACTCAAAGTGGAAAATCGACAACTCAAAGCCCAATTCCAGGTCGTAGAAAGCAAGCTTGAAGCGTTGGATTCAAGCTTAGAGAGAGTTCAAAGCTTTATGACAAAGCTTCGCTTAATTACAGACACGAACGATGACCAAAGATCACTTAAGTTAACAGTGGGGAACACAAACAGCCAAAGCCAAATCGCAGAGCTTAGCGAACCTATGGACATGCGTGAACCGGCTGCGATTAGAGATCAAGATACTCTAAACATTCTTAAAAAACCTATTTTAGATTCCGCAAAGGGCGAGCTTGCAAGAGCGGAAGAAAGTAAGTTTACTTCTTTATCCATTCGTATTGATCGCGCAATTAAAAAATCGGAATTAAAGGAACAAGGTGTTCTGGATCTATGGGAAATGCTCTCTATGCAACAAAGCTTACTCAGAGCAACTCCCTCAATTCGTCCATCTCGTGGCTACATCACTTCGGAGTTTGGTTATAGACCGTCTCCAATTTCAGGTCAGTTGAAGCTTCATCAAGGCTTGGATTTTGGAGCACCTCCGGGAGCGCCAGTCTATGCAACTGCTGATGGTGTTGTGAGCTTTGCAGGTTTTGATTCTGAGTATGGAAAGCTTGTCTCTATTGATCACGGTTACGGCGTAGTAACTCGTTATGCTCATAACTCAGAGCTCTTCGTTGTTGTCGGACAAAAGATCAAGCGCGGTGATGTGATTTCTGCTGTTGGAAATACAGGTCGCTCAACGGGTCCGCATCTCCACTACGAAGTTCGCGTGAATGGGGTCCCTGTCGATCCTACAAATTACGTTTTAGAATAATCTAATATCTTTCTTGATAAGAACGGATGACCATATTCAAACGTTCAATTGTGCGTTCAAGATCGGCTTTCTTGGCAGTAGGAGAGTAGACTCTGTCAGCGATACTCATAAAGTCCGCAATAAACTCAGGTGTGATATCGTTCGAATTGACGAGTGTTAGAAGTTGAATGGCTCTATTGATAACAAGTTCACGAGTTTTTCGTACATTTGCCGCTGAGGAAAATCCGAGAGCATGAAAATTGATATGATTTTCTCCTGCAAAAATTTCGAGTATTCTTTCGTTATGGAGTTGATCCAAACGGTTAATAAATTTAACAGAAAAGTCGTGAATGTTTTTGTGATATTGGACTTGTCTTAAAAGACTTTTTTTAATCTCTTTAGGTGTGACTAAATCTTCAATGAGTTCTTTTGCAACCAAACTGTCGTGAACGAATAGAGAAACACAGCTTGTAGACCCATAAGATTTAAAACTAACAACGACTAAGAAAAATAGAGTAAAGAATAATTTAATCATGGCATCCTCCATATTTATCAAGCGGCACAAATCCATCTGCCCATAAAAAAAGGGATGCTGTATCCAGCATCCCCTCTTGTCGTGCTCTCTTGCGAGAGCACTTTTTTTC
>JAEYZS010000071.1 GCA_023427925.1 Pseudomonadota bacterium
CCTCTCCTTACATCATCATTATCCATTGAGGGAAGATCGTCATGGATTAGCGAATACGTGTGAATCATTTCGATAGCCAAAGCGAGTGGCAAAACTTTTGAATGGTTTTCTTTGCCAAACAAATCCGCTGTAGCAAGGCAAAGGGTAGGACGAAACCTTTTTCCCTCGCCCATTAAGGAGTATTTTACTGATTCGAAAAATTTCTGAATTTGCTTAGAATACTTTTCTGAAGACGAAGCGTTAAAATCAATATGGTTTTGGATTAATGACAGCGATTGGAGTTGTGATTTGTAATAGTTGTTAAGTGAAGATTCTAAACCAGCAACTTCTTGATTTAAAAAGCCTTCGAAAATTTTTTGATATGTCGAATACTGGCTATCGAAATTCACACGTATTTATTCCGCAGGTTTAAAATCCGCAGTGACTGGATTACCGTTGGCATCAAGGCCTGTCAGAATTTTTACTTTTTGCTCAGCTTGACTCAAGTGTGATTGGCACTCTTTTGTGAGCCTCACACCTTCTTCAAAAAGTTTTAAGGATTCATCGAGTTCAAGCTCTCCTTGTTCCATTTTTTTTACGATTTCTTCTAGTCTTTTTAGTTTGTTTTCAAACATATCTTCGTCCTTTTTAATTCTTTTTTACTTCAGCAACTATCTTGCCCTTTAATAATTGAATATTGATCTCGTCACCAACTTTAATTTGAGTGGATTCTTTCAATACACCGCCTTTAGAATCTTTCACGATGGCATAACCTCTATCCAAAACCTTAAGGGGGCTCAAAGAATCTAAAACTGAAGCCCATCTAACAAATTGTTGCGTTTTAAAAGTGATATTTTTTTGAACAGCATTTTGGATACGACCCGACAGATCATCCACCTTTAACATCAAGTCCTGAAGTTTTCTCTTTGGATCTACCAATTGTCTTTGAACGTGAATAAGCTTTTGCCTGTCCATTTGAATTTTCTTGTTCATACATTGGCGAAGCGCTTTGAAGTGTAATGATATCTTGTCGATCAAATCTGAAGTATTTCTAGAAATGAGCTCTGCCGCTGCCGATGGAGTTGGAGCGCGAAGATCTGCTACAAAGTCCGCGATGGTAAAATCAATTTCGTGTCCGACCGCCGAGACTGTTGGGATCTTTGAGGCGGCGATTGCTCTCGCCACCGGTTCTTCGTTAAAGGCCCACATATCTTCGATCGAACCACCGCCGCGACCAACGATCATTACGTCAAAATTGCCAACTTGGTTTGCAATCTCGATCGCTTTTACAATTTCGCGTGTAGCTTGAACCCCTTGTACGGCGCACGGGAATATTGTGACCTCCAAGTTTTTCATTCGGCGGCCGAGGACATTTAGCATATCACGAATTGCAGCCCCAGTTGGCGAAGTTACAATAGCAACTCTTTGGGCAAACTCTGGAATCGGGCGTTTTTTAGAAGGATCAAATAATCCTTCCTTTTGAAGCTTGGCCTTGAGTTGCTCGTAGGCAATTTGTAGCGCGCCAACTCCGACAGGCTCCATCACCTCACACATAATCTGATAGGAACCGCGAGGCTCATACACTGTGACTTTACCCCGAACGAGAACTTCCATACCGTCAGTAGGCTTAAATTTTACATGTCGATTAAAGCCCTTAAACATGACCGCACTGATTTGTGCCTTGTCATCTTTTAAGCTGAAATAAAAGTGTCCAGAAGAATGGGGTTTGAAATTGGAAATTTCGCCCTTGATCCAAATAAGAGGAAATTCGCCCTCCAATTGATCTTTGATTGCGCGATTGAGTTCGTTTACAGAGTAGACTTTTGCAGATTCTGTCTGTTCGTCAGAACCTTCCTCTGCGTCAAATTCTTCTAAGCTTAGTTGGTTGAAATTAGACATATCTGCCATCTGACAGGAAAGTATTTACAGAGCGGTGGAGTGTCAATGTTTAAGGTCGATCTCGTAAAATAAAAAAAAAGATGGCTCGCTGCTACCTGAATAACGACCCGTTTTTAATAAGTGGTAGGCTGTGTAACGACTTTAGGCTTCTCAATACAAGTTGAGCTTGCACACCATCGCTAAGAACTGCCCCCTAATCAATAAAACTTGTAGGGTCGTTTATTGCTATAACAACAAACCATCCAATACCCCTATAATACCACCGAATATCGGACTGACAAACAAAACAATATCGCTCAATAAAAAAATAATTTTTATGGAGTTTTATTCAATCCTAAATAGGATTTTTAGCTTTGAGACTTGACATTATACTGGATTTTGGAAAAAAGAGTTTTGGCCTATAAGTTGCTATACCAGATGTTTTGAAGCGACCAAAATGATCCCACAACGAGACATAGTAGCCCCAAATAACGATGGCCTATGAAGTTCATATACATAGTTTTTGGCAGTCTTTGTTCCGCGAGTTTCAAAAAAAATTCTGAGTTTAAAATAAGAGTCATGATGAGTCCGTATCCAAAAACTATGAATGGAAAAACCATGTCTAATTCTCTGTATGTCATCACTATTGATCGGCGCTATGATTATACCACTTGAATGAAAGTAGACTTTCGTGGGGAACTATTTTGTTCCAAAGCTTTGTGTTGAAGTCGACCCACCTACATCTCTAAAATCACCAGCTTGACCTCCCGTCCGAATTTCTACGAACCCTCCGGGTCTAGGTTTTGGCTTTCGAGCTCTGACGATGGGCTTGCTTGGCTTGGGTAACTCCGGCGCTACAATTGGATTTGTGTTGTCAAATAGCGCTGCTGGAGATTTTGATTTGGGTGGCTCTTTATAGATGTAATCGTCGTTGTAATAGGACCCGTCCTCGTAATGGATTTGTGCAATCGAATTGATTGAAAAAATCACCATCAAAATAAATATTACGATTTTGAGCATAGTTACGTATCGGCACCAACGTCTCAAAACTAGACCCTAAAATTAAATAAAATCAAAGTCCAGAAACATACGGATTTGTTTGGGTTTTCCGCTGTTAGGAGTAACATAAAAGAGGTGTGCTTTAATTAAATGTCAAAGACTTAAGTATGGCTCATTTTGAGCCGATATGGGAATGCTATGAAAAATTCTATTCTATTTATTTTTGCGTTTTTAATTTCATCGATTTTTTTAAGTGAAGTGCGAGCACAAGAGTTTCGTGGAAACTCCGCTTCTACTATTCAAAGAAAAATTTCAAATTGTCTACAAAATGGATCCACTGGCTCGCAATGCACTAACAATACTTTACGCCAACTCTGCTCGGGCGCTCCCAATCGTAGCAATTGCCTTTCTCTCGGAACTAGATTTATTCAAAACAACGTAAAAGTTTCTGCAAGCGCAACTTCTTCGAGTTCTAATCGTAGTCAGTCTTCGCGCTCAAACAGATCGAGAGCGTCAGCACCGGCACAAACAAGAGCGACTTCATCGGCTAATACTCAACCAGCTCCAATGGCTTCTGAGCAAGTGGCCTCAGAAACTCGCTCAGTTGCTTCAAGTGGAAATGCTTGCGCATCTACACAGCCAGTCCTTGCAAATAACTTTGGCGGCTGGGCAGCAGCTGCTAATCCTTATTCAGAAAACGCGATTAAGTCAAATTCCAGTAAACGAAATACAGCAATCAAGAAGGCCCTTAGACAATGTCAAAAAGACGGCGAAGACGGAAGCAAGGAACTTTCATCTCCTGTAACCTATCCTGAACTGGATGGCTGCGGAGTTGAAGTCGAAAGGACAATCGCGACTTGTGAGGACGCAAACACATTAGCTGAGGAACATCTAGACAAAGACGCTGCCGAAAAATGCGTCGAAGCTTTTGAAAAATTTAAAGACAAAGTGGATGAAAAAAGTAGCACTGCTGAAGATGACTTGAAAGAGCTACAAGAAGCAAAGATCGAAGCAATGGACAAATCTCAGGAAGATACTTTGCGACTCCAAGAAGATTTAGATAAGGCCACCCAAGCTTATGAAGCTGCGGTACAAGAGTACAATAAAGAAATTCAAGAACTCACTGAACAACTAGATGAAAAGTCCAAAGCTAAAGTCAATGAATTCAGTGCTGCTGTTAAAGAAAGAGATCAGATTCTTAAAACCAAACTGCCACAGCTCAACATGATGCTGAGGAATGAACAAAACAAATGTAAAAACGATGCCGAACAAGGATACGCTAAATATGTGGCCGAGCTTAGAAAGGCTTTAAAGGCAAGCGGAAAGCAAGTTAACTTAAACAAACTCAAGGGTGACTTTAAACTCTACCACTCTGAATGCGTTTCAAACGCAAACACCTCATATCAGTCTCAACTTGAAGCCCTTCTGAGTGATGAAGCGGAAATAAATAGAAAAATTCAGCAACTAAAGACGGAAGTCGAAAATATTGCTGGCATGGAAAAGCTTCAAAAAGAAAGTCAACTCGGCCAAAAGCTTCAGTTGGTTTACCAACGTACTGAAAGCGAAAAACAAAGAATTCAGCAGGATATGCAGCGAGTTTCTACAACAGCAAGACAAAAAATCGACGTAATCGAAGCTCAAATTCGCGCTCTTAAAGAGCGCGTGGCAAGCGGAGATTTCTCAGGAAACAGAAACTCTCCTCCGACTTGGACTCATAAATGCTGTGAAGGCGAAGGAAGATCTGCAACAATTAAAGCGTCTATTTCGTGGTATAAAGGCGGACTGCCTCCGGCAACCCAGTGCCGATCAGCTACAAGTGGCCGCTCGAATTCACGGAGTAAAAGATAGCTTCGTCGCAGCGCCACAACAGCATGTGATTTTTTAAGCTAACCGTACCTTTTTTTGCTCATAAGAGTTAAACTTTATTTCTTATGAGCAACATCAAAAAATTGATCATCATTGCAATCGGCACATTTTTAATATTCATCGTTGGTATCGCGCTCTTTCTTGTATACGTGACATCGACTTTACCAAATCTCGTTACAGTGAAAGATTACGAACCACTTGTAGTGAGCGAAGTTTTTGATCGCAATAACAAAAAAATTGGGGAGTTCTTTAGAGAGCGAAGAACGATTGTTCCCTATGAAAAAATCCCACAAAAAATGGTTGAGGCCTATATCGCCGCCGAAGACGCGAGTTTTTTTAAACATGGCGGAGTTAACTTTATCGCGATTGGAAGAGCGTTCTTGGCAAACCTTAAGGCAGGTCGCACAGTTCAAGGTGGATCTACTATCACTCAGCAGACTGCTAAAACGATTCTACTCTCTTCTGAAAAAACTTATATTCGTAAAATCAAAGATGTTCTTTTAGCGTACAAGATGGAAGAGAATCTATCTAAAGAAGATATTCTGTATCTCTATCTCAATCAGATTTACTTGGGTCACGGAGCTTATGGAGTTATGGAAGCTGCAAAAGTTTACTTCCGTAAGAACCTCGATGAACTCACCAATGCCGAAATTGCAATGCTCGCAGGATTGCCTCAGGCTCCATCAAGATACTCTCCTGTATTTCACCCTGCCCGAGCTAAAGAGAGGCAAATTTACGTTTTAAACAGAATGGCTGACGAAGGGTTTATCACCAAGGATCAAGCAAAGGCTATCATTGAAGAGCCCGTGACAGTTTACATTCGTAAAAACTATACCGAAGAAGCACCGTACTTTTTAGAAACTGTCCGCCAACACTTGGTGAAAACACTTGGTGAAGACCAAGTTTTAAATAAGGGCCTAAAAATTCACACGTCCTTGGATTT
>JAEYZS010000091.1 GCA_023427925.1 Pseudomonadota bacterium
AGCCAATCTTGGGAGATCATTGGAATTAAAATTTCTTTCTCTGAGCGATCAACTGTTACTCTTGTTGAATAATAGCGAGTATCAGTTGCATGAACTTCTAAAAATTGCACACCACTATTTCCTGAGAATGAAATCAACTTTCTTGCATGCGCAGGGGCTTGTTGATCCGAGCCTAAGAAACTTATTTTCGCTGAAAGCATTTCGCTAGTTTGGATATCAAAGATAAATGCTTCTGATAAGCTTGGCTTTTGAACATCAAAGTTAACTTGAGTGACATAACCCGCTTCGACGGGTGCGACTTGCGGGGAGAGGAACTTCCCTTGGTACTTTGCTCTCACTAGATAAGTTCCAGGATTTAAGCCCACAACTGCGTACTGTCCATTTTGTGTTGTTTCGCTCAAACTTGTGTCTGGGATAAACGAATTAAAATAAACAGGTTTTGCAATCTCATCAGAACTTACAATTTCTATTTGAGCTCCTGCCACTGTCTTGCCCGAAATTGAAACATCACCTTTTATAATTCCCATTTGTTCTTTTAATTTCTTAATACCGAGAATATCAGCTAACGCCTTCATTGTGGCATCTGGATTTAGAATATTCCTGAATAGGTTTCTTGAAGATCCAAGACTGATGTTACCCCAATGATTTTCAGTTTCAGTTTTTAAAACAATGGTAGAGTTAAATATTCTTGTTCCAGCATCCAGCATATCGCTGACTTTAACTTTGGAGTTTTGTATTTTGTCTTTCTTATAATAAGAATAAGCAGAAATGTTTTCCGCTTCAACTTGGTCTAATACAGGCTCAAGTTTAATGGGGATATTCCTTAAATCGTCTGGTGAATTTAAGCTGCGGACTACTTCCGGCATTAGAATTTCTGCTCGGCCTAGCATGACTCCTTCCTCTAAGAGCTCCGCAATCACAACGCCCGTTGAAGGCTCTTCAACAAGGATTTCGTATTTGCCTTCTTGGAGCATCACTTGACCGTATCCATATCGCGTGCCGCCGATCTGCCTATAAACAACGATTTCTCTATTGTGGGTGAGCGCTAAGCCCTTTGTCATTTCAAGAGTTCCTGAAATAACGACTTGTTTGCCTAAAGCCCCTATTCCTCGCGAGGCAATGGCTATCCCTTTTTCATCTTTTTCGAACATCTCGCCATCTCTGCTTTTCTCTTTATTTTCATTCCCGCCAGCGATTTGATCTTCTGTCGACTTTTTATTTTTCCCAGAGCCTGGCTGTATTTGACGAGTGTATCCGCTGCTTGCAAATCGTCGCGATAAATCATCGCTACGTTTTGCTGCTTGGGCCATTCTATCAGAATAGGATCTCCGGCCCGAGATAGAAGCGCTTGCAATACCGTGAGTAATATCCTTGGAGCGTTCTTTTAAAGGAACTTCAACTGGTTTCGTTGCTGCCGCCACCCTTTGAGGCTGGGAAACAATTGTTTCTGAAGCGTAGTCTTCAAAAAGAATTTCGTTTTGAGTTTCTATTCTAGAATTTGAAGGGTTTCCGACATGATTCATTGAAACAGTTTCCGTAGGGCCATCTCTAACAACTATTTCTGAACTAGAAATTATGTTTTCTTTGGCTCCTTTATTTGGAGCTCTAACCGTATTTTTTGTAATAAGGATTGTATGAGACTCGTCTGACTTTATAGTGGAAACCGAAGGCGAAGATTTTTGAAGTGACAAACCATTGAGTTGTCTGACCTCTATCTTTTGAGCTACTTTCTGACTTTCCTTTTGCAAAACATCAAATCTTTTTGAAACCTTATTGGCGATTTTTCTGATTTGAAGTCGGTTGGGCGCAAGGCTTTCTATTTTTGTCGCGGGCTGATGGGCTTGAGGTTCAACTTCGAGCGCGATTTTTTCGTCTTCAAAAATTGCAAGCGGGGGAGATGCTTTAGAATATTTAAGACTCATTCCCGCCTGATGACTTAAGCTATAATTAGAAAGAGACAACGGCACAGCGATCACACTGCTAAATGCAATTCGAGAAAGTATTATAAAAACATCATGTTTGATGTTGATCATCAGTTGTTGCCCATCCATGGTTAAAGCCTGTTACGGCCCACCTTTTTTTGACTACTCATAATCCTTGAATAGTATTCACCACATATTTTAGTGTGTTAGAAGGCTTTGAAATCGTCAAATATGTTTTTGTTTTTGCGACGTTGGACAAGCTGAGATTCGATCTGACTGACTACTCTTTTGGCCAGGGAAAGATGGCCTCTAAAATCATCTCCAAAGTTAAATGCTTCTTCTGCATCTTTGATGGTTACATCTACGGTCCTAGTTTCTATGTCCAAGCCATATGGCCTGCGTTCGCCGTTTATAACGATTCTCATGACCAAATTATTCTTTTTTTTGGTTTTATCCACTGTGAACTTCTGAGAATAGAACACCCTTCTATCCGAATTAACCTTACCCAAGCCGCCCGGTAAATTATCAGCTATGGCTTTTTGGATATCCTCAATTGAATACTCATAGTCATAGGTCGTATAAGATGTGGTACAACCCGTGATGAGAAGAAGAGTAGTCAGCAACAGGATAGTCAGTCTAGACATTTTGCTGATTGGACTTATGGTAATCATTTAAAAATATCTCAATACCTTTGTCGGTAAGCGGGTGGTGAGTCAGTTGCTTAATGACCTTGTAAGGGATAGTTGCAATGTGAGCGCCAGCCAAGGCAGACTCCAGCAAATGGATGGGATTCCGAATACTCGCTGCTAAAATCTGAGTGCTGTAATCATAGTTATCAAAAATCTGAACCATTTGTTTTACGGCCGTTAACCC
>JAEYZS010000150.1 GCA_023427925.1 Pseudomonadota bacterium
AACGCGATAGTGGAAATACCCGTTTGATGGTACTGATCTGTAAGCTCTTCGGTCACGGTGGGATTTCCCACCATGATTTCGTCGGCCAAGAGGACCGCAAAGGGCTCATCTCCTACAATAGGTTTTCCGCAGAGAACTGCGTGGCCCAATCCAAGGGCTTCTTTTTGACGAATTGATATAATGTTTGCGAGTCCTTTTACGTGCGTAATACGGTCTAACAAGTCTGTCTTTCCAGCTTTTGAAAGAATGTCTGCGACTTCGTAGGAGTTATCAAAAAAATCTTCAATTGCGGATTTGCCTCTGCCAGAAATCAAAACGATGTCCTCAATCCCTGCGCGAACCGCCTCTTCGACAACATATAAAATAGTAGGCTTATCAACGATTGGTAGCATTTCTTTTGGAATCGTTTTGGTCGCCGGTAAGAATCGAGTTCCAAGTCCGGCCGCTGGTATTATGGCTTTTTTGATTTTCTTCATTTTGTGTTCCGTTTCTAAAGATTAAGGATAACTGCTGTTCGTTTAAAATCAATGCTTTGGAGGGGGCATCAAAAGGCTCATTTGTGTCACAAGCACTTTCCTTTTTATAAGGTATTTAAATTGATCTCAAATTAAATACAAGCAGAGTGTGGCACCTAGATTGTAGTTATTAAGAACTGGAAAGGTTTGGCGAAATGTTAAAAAAAGCTCTAGTTATTATTTTAGGTCTGGGTTGGATGATTGCTCACACGGCAGTTGCCCAAGAGGTTGTCTCGTTCAAGGAGTGGAAAAAGAGCAAGGTTCTCGAGGTTCAGGCCACAATTACGCAGCTTGAGGCTATGGAAAAACAAGCGCCTGCTCAGTTTGGTCAAGAAGAGCTATCAAGACTCAAGCAAGCAAGGACAAACTTAGACATAACTAAAGATTTAAATGCTCAAGATTACTTTGTTTTATACCTTTCTCCACGCTTCCAAAACGATCAACAGGCCTACACAAAAGCCGTTCAAATGATGACTCCCGAAGAGATTGCGGAAATCTTATTGGGCTATGACAGAGTCATTAAAGAGCGTCGCAAAAAGAACTTACTCCCTCTAGATAGCGCAAAATTCGGATTCAATACGCCTAAAAAGATGGAGCCAGAGCAAGTTCTATCGGCAATTGGAAAATAAAGATTTTAGTTCCCTATCAAAAATCAAATAATTTGAGTAAAATCAATTTCTTAAGCGCCTCTAACGCTGGCCGCTTTATATTTTTTAAAGGTGATGCCACTTGACATATTCGAGGGTCGAATCAATATTGAGCCCAATCTAATAAAACTCAAATTTTAGGATTATTATTAACAACTTACAATTCGGAGGAAATTTATGGCAGCGACTCTTGGAGTACGTCCATTGCGCGATAAGATTCTTATAAAAAGGTTACAAGAAGAAACAAAAACAGCTGGCGGATTATTCATTCCAGACACAGCTAAAGAAAAGCCGCAAAAAGGTAAGGTTGTTGCAGTTGGAAGCGGTCGTATCACTGAAGATGGAAAAACAATTCCGTTTGAAGTTAAAAAAGGCGATAGCGTCCTATTCCAAAAATATTCTGGAACTGAAATTAAATTGGATGGCGAAGAATACCTCATCATGGATGAGAGCTCAATTCTTGGCGTATTAAACTAAGATCTTAAAATTATTTATAGGAGTTAAAATGTCTAAAGAATTATTATTTCATGAAAATGCAAGAGGCTCAATTCTTCGTGGTGTAAATGCACTCGCGAATGCTGTGAAAGTGACTCTCGGACCAAAAGGAAGAAACGTAGTAATCGAAAAATCATTCGGTGCACCTCTTATCACTAAAGACGGTGTTACAGTCGCTAAAGAAATCGAGCTTGAAAACAAGTTTGAAAACATGGGCGCTCAAATGGTTAAAGAAGTTGCTAGCAAAACTAATGATGATGCTGGTGACGGTACAACAACTGCAACAGTTCTTGCGCAAGCAATCTATAGAGAAGGTGCTAAGCTTGTAACTGCTGGCCACAATCCAATGTCTCTTAAGAGAGGAATGGACAAAGCTGTAGAAGCTGTAGTTGAAGCTTTGAAAAAGACTGCAAAGCCAATCAAAGAAAAAAATGAAATCGCTCAAGTGGGTACTATTTCTGGTAACAACGACAGAGTTATCGGTGATCTTCTTGCTGAAGCTATGGAAAAAGTAGGAAGAGAAGGTGTTATCACTATTGAAGAGTCAAAAACTGCTGAAACAGAACTAACAGTTGTTGAAGGTATGCAGTTTGACAGAGGGTATCTCTCTCCATACTTCATCACTAACTCTGAAAGAATGGAAGCGGCTCTAGAAGATGCATACGTCCTTGTTTATGACAAAAAGATTTCTTCTATGAAAGATATGATCGGAATTCTAGAAGCGGTTGCGAAACAAGGTAAGCCACTTGTGATCATTGCTGAAGATGTTGACGGTGAAGCTCTTGCAACTCTAGTTGTGAACAAGCTTCGTGGAACTCTACAAGTTTGTGCAGTTAAAGCTCCAGGATTTGGTGATAGAAGAAAAGCAATGCTTGAAGATATCGCGATCTTAACTGGTGCAACTGTCATCTCTGAAGATATGGGTAACAAGCTTGAAACTGCTACAGCTCAAGATCTTGGCCGTGCTAAGAGAATCGTCGTGGATAAAGACAACACAACTGTGATTGATGGTGCGGGTAAAAAGGCAGATATCGCTAGCCGTGTAAAACAAATCAAAGCACAAATCGAAGAAACCACTTCTGATTATGACAAAGAAAAGCTTAAAGAAAGACTTGCTAAGCTTGCTGGCGGAGTTGCAGTAATTCACGTTGGCGCTCCGACTGAAGTTGAAATGAAAGAGAAAAAAGCAAGAGTAGAAGATGCTCTAAACGCAACAAGAGCTGCCGTGGAAGAAGGTATCGTTCCTGGAGGCGGTACAGCGCTAGTGAGAGCTTCTCAAGATTTAGCTAAGCTTGAAACTACTGATGAAGAATCTCACGGTGTTAAAATCGTTAAGCGTGCTTGCGAAGAACCAATCAGACAGATTTCTGCAAACGCAGGTCTTGATGGTTCAATCGTTCTAGACAGAGTACTTTCTGGAAAAACAAACACTTGGGGCTTCAATGCACTAACTGAAGAGTATGAAGATCTAATCAAAGCAGGCGTTATCGATCCTGTTAAGGTCGTTAGATCTGCACTTCAAAATGCAGTTAGCGTTTCTTCACTCATGCTCACTACAGAGACAATGATTGCAGAAGCACCAAAGAAAGATGAGCCTAAGATGCCACACGGAGGCGGAATGGGTGGTATGGACGGAATGGGAATGATGTAATTCCCTGACGTTCATGTCAGATTTCAAAAACCCGATGGGAAATCTCATCGGGTTTTTTTATGCCACTTTTTTGTTAGTTGATGGATATTCAGATTCACTTGAGTGATCTATTCCATTCATTTTCTCTAAAAGTTTGCCACCTAGAGTTTGAACAGTGGGATCTGTCCCTGCTGTAACAGAATCCTTACTAAAAATAAATAGGTCTACTAAATCCTTTTTATTAAAGTTTTGAACATCCTTGCGGATCACTTGTGCGCCAAACCTCTTCACCAATTCATTAACGTTTTTACTATTCCGAGTATAAGTGGCCATCACCGCCGCAGCTGAAGATTTAAATCGCATACAACATAAATAAATAATTAGATCCTTAATGGACAAATCACAAAAGCTTTTACGCCACTCCTTGTGAACTGTCATATTTGATATAATCATTACTTTATTTCCGTGACTGCGAATGCGTTTAACATCTTGTGTGTTCCAAATCTTAAAATAAGAATCTTCTACTGTAGCAGGAATTGAAATGTCCACAATGCGAGAATGAACTGAGGCGATGCATTGAGCACCATAAAAGATACAGTTAATATGATCATGTCTCGTGAACTCATCGGAGTATATCGGTTTTTCTAACTTTAGTTCTTTATAAGCATCTTTCCAAACGCGAAGCCATGCTTCATAAGCATTATTATAATCCTGAACTTCCTTCTGTGACGGATTTTTGGAAGGAAGAACTAAGAACCTAAGATTATCGTAATTAATTATATCCGGATGTTTCATTTCAGACCCCAACGAGTTGGTGAGTACATCGGTTTATTTTTTCCAAAGTTGACGAAATTAATTGCGCGGCGGCGCACAAATTTTTGTCTCATTATCGATCTTAAAATTGAACAAAATTTATTTTGGTCACAGATTTTCAACTATATATTTTTTTTAAGACTACCGATAAACGTTGAGTTAATAATGTTTTTTAAATTTAGGAAAAAGGAGTTCTGTGTCAAAGCAAACCAAAGAAGAAGTTAAGGCTCATCTGATAGAAACTGTAAGTAAACTTGGAAAAGAATTTGAAAACTTTCCTTGGGAAGATGCAAATGCTTATATCCATTGGCTAGCTCAAACATATTTCTACGTTCGCCATACGACATGTTTCTTGGCACTTAGTGCAAGCCGCTGGGGTGTAAAAAATAGAAAGGCCCAGTACGGAGCACTTGCCCACCTCAGAGAAGAATCTTCTCACGACGCACTTATATTAAATGATTTAGAGAAAATGGGTGTTTATATTGATCATCACAGTGAATGGCCAGAGATTCAGGCCTTTTATCAGACCCAGTACTACTGGATTGAACATGAGACTCCAGCGGCGCATCTGGGTTACGCTTATTTACTAGAAGGAATCGCGAGCAAGCAAGCAGGCGCAGCTTACAGTAAAATCGTGAACACGCACGGGGAGAGCTGCGGAACTTTTTTGAGAGTACATTCCGAAGAAGATCCACATCACTTTGAAGAAGGTTTGGCAAAAATTGATACATTTAACGAGTATGAGCTTAAGAGCTTTGTTGAATCCTTAGATCAAGCATCGTTTCTGTATTCCCAGTTCCTTAATCGAGCAAAATCTAAAGCGTTAGGAATGAATAACTTTGAAACAATAATTCCTATTCATGTTCAGGCGGAGCAGAGACTTCAGCGAATTCCGGAGCCCTCGGGCATTACAGACGATGCTCAGAGCGTTACTGAATACAATCAAGTAATGAATACAAATATTGCTGCAAATTACTCCATATGTATGGATCTCATTCATAGAATTCGAAATGAAAAATCCAGCAAGGAGGCCTTAGACTTATGCTCGGGACCGGGTCACTTTGCAATTTGCCTTAAAAAGTACTTAAACTACGATAAGGTAACTGGACTTGATTTATCTCTGCCTATGGTAGATGTTGCCAACGAAAACTCATCTCAAAATCATTATACGAAAGATGTGAAATTTCACAAAGCGAACGTTATGGATTTGTCCCAGTATAAAGATCGATCTTTTGATCTTGTAAGCTTTGCGAACTCAGCACATCATTTTGAGAAAATTGAGGATGTACAGACAGTTTTACAAGAAGCAGAGAGAGTTACTCGTGAGGATGGCTTGATTGTCCTTACGGATTTAGGTCGACTTAAATCCATTGAAGTTACTGAAGCGTTTGTACGTTTTGCTGGAAGAGAATTTGTTGAGAAGCAAATGAACAGTATGTATAGAGACTTCTATAACTCTATGTTTGCGGCGTGGTTGCCCGCTGAGCTTGCGCAAGCAATACCCACTAATACCAACAGAGTCTGGATTCACTTTGTACCCAAAGACTTTGGGTGTTTTCAGGCCATCATCGGCTTGCCAAAAAACAATAAAGAGATCTTCAACAGACCATCCTTAGACTGGAATGCATCGGGCTTGCTAAAAAGTGAAGAAGCTAGGAACGATCTTTGGATCTTGCAACAGGCTATATATAACGCAAATATTCATATCAACAATCCAGGAACAAGGAAGAAGGCGGCCTAACTTCCTCAAGGACCGTGATCGATGGCTCTGAAAGTGCTGATATAACCAACGACAGAGCCGTTAGCACTATAAAGCGGCGCGAGTAAGGTGTGTCGCATTTTAGCCCAACATTTCTTTTCAGAAAATTTTTCGACAACTACGTGCGGAGGAAAATTTGTTGAAATTGGTCCTTGGACTTTTCCTATCAAAATACTTTTTACCATTCCAAAAATTTTTTTAAACGTAAATTCATTATGGGAATAAAGCTCAGTCCACTCATAAGAAAATATTTCGGAACAAGAGTAACTTAAAAACTTTAGCATTTCGAAAGAGCGGAAAACTTGAATTGATTCGCAATTATATATTTCAATAATGTCTTTTTCTGCGATTTGATCGAAGAGGTCTTTTGAAGGCCTAAAACCAAGTCTATGTAAAGACCACCAGGCGTGCTTCCGGTTGTCGCCACCAGTTAAATCAATTTCCTCTTTAATGGCGGATTGAAGCTGGCCAATATATGATTTTAACGCATCAAGAATGGTAAATTGTTGCTCTATGGATAAAGACTGAAACTTCTCAACCCCTCTTGAATTATGAGGCGTTAAATAAATTCCATGGGTCTTCGCAATTGATGTTAGTTCTTCGCAGTAGTAAAGAAAGAGAGGCAGAACAATGGTTTGGCTGGACTGTGAAGAAGATGGTTTAATTACTTCCATATAATATAAAGCCCCTTAATGAAGACTTTAGCTTGATTTTTTAGCGAAGATGTTTCGTTTCCAAAAACTTTTTTGGATAGTTTCGATCTTCTCTAAGAATTCACGCTGGTTGATTCCGTAGATATCAACGATCTTCTTTAGAGCTTGCATAGGCGGCGACGAAACACCACGCTCCCAGTTTGCAATGAACTGAGAGCTGTAATCCAACTTTCTAGCAACTTCTACTTGTGAGAGACCCTTATCGAGTCGTTTTTGTCTTAAGAACTGGCCTAATTCATAAAAAGCTTGTTGATCCATGCCCCAATATTAAATAATTCTAGATGTAATTACAATGAGTTTGCTAAGGAGACGGCAAAATGCATAAATTTTTTATCATACTGGGACTTTTGATGATCATCTGTGCAGTGATCTTATCTCAATGCGTGCCCGGGGGAAGTCTGAATATCCAAGAACTAATGATTAGTGGACCCCGATAATTGCAAAACATTAAGCTTTTGTTAATTACCCCAACTAAAACAAGTATTCGATACCACCATTTAAAGTCGTAAACTTCTGAGACGAATCGATGGAGTCATTAGGCTGTGGAGTCCCATCAAACTTTGAAGAGAACAACGCAAAATTGAGAGAACCTACAAACCGTAGCTTGGTGTTTTGCTGGTAATATCCAATGATTGAAAACTTGGTCATAGTGTTGTCACTTGATCCAGACGACGTAGGGGATTCATTTAAATCCGATGATAGAAAAAACTTAAGGTCTCCACCGAGGTTCCATTTTTTGTCATCAGTTACCGGAACTGTTCCTCTAATACCGAAAAAGAACCCTGTGTAGCGTGTTGATGAGAGGGATGTTGAGCTTGAATCCATATCAAGTCCGTGACTTGCAAATCCTAAAGAGAGCAAAATGCTAGGTCCGAAAAAATCGTCTTGGATCATAAAGTTGTAGCCGAACGAAAGTTGATAGTTGGATTGGTTATGTTTATCCAAGATCCCTTGCTCAAGCTCAAAATTCCCTATCCACTCCGAGGTAAACCAAAGCTCCGCCATCAA
Organism: Pseudomonadota bacterium; assembly: GCA_023427925.1. Lineage (GTDB taxonomy): Bacteria > Bdellovibrionota > Bdellovibrionia > Bdellovibrionales > JAEYZS01 > JAEYZS01. The sequence continues at coordinate 7,581 of JAEYZS010000150.1, forward strand.
TTTAACCGAAGGGTAAAGGCTTGAACTTTCTTTTTCGGTCGTTCCGTCTTCTTTTTTTGCATTATAGTTCATGCTTCCTAATCCCATAAAAGCACCCACCTTTCCAAAGGTTGGAGGGTCGGCAGGGCGCCATTCTTTTGGATTGTCTCCAAAAGTGGGTGATGAATTGGGGGACGCAGCAGGGGATTGAAAGGCGCCATTAAGTGGAGTCGGAGAGTACTTAGTAAAGTCTATCCCGGATATTTTGGAGTTTTTGCGAATCGCCCCGGGGCTCTTTTCAGATAAGATTTGGCCAAATGAAATCGTATCATCGACCTTATCTAATCTGATTTTACCCAATACTTCTTTGTCAGTAGAAATAATAAAGTTCAGTTTGGGGTGACGGTTTGCCTTTATCACCAAAGATGCGGATACAACTTGTCCCGCGGCAAGGCCATCTCTTTTCCCGAGGTTGATAGTCACAAGGGCATTGTTTCGACTCAATACAATGCCGTCATAAGGGAGTTGCTTGATTAACTTGGAATACATTTCAGATGCGGATGTTCGAATCTGCTTTATGTCAAAAGAACTTTTCTCCTTGAGATTTTCCTTCGAGAGTAGTTTCCCATCAGCTTTAGAAAAAAGGCTCATTTGAATATGGATACCATCTGGAGCTTTTAATACTCGTGATGCTAAAACTGCATCGGCATTTATGTTTTGAGAAATATCTTTGACTTGCTGAGGATTTGATTCAAGATCGTCAGGACTGATGAGTGCGCCGGCGAACTGACTATCAACCAATTGAAATCTGTGTCCTTTGTTCACGAGATTCTTTAGTTCTTCTTCGAGCGCTCTCGAATAGATACCACTAACATTGTCCGTAGTGGGCAAAACAGAAATACTTTTCACGGTTAAGAGATCATCAATATCGGTTCTGTAGATTGCACCTGTTTGAACATTTTGTTCCTGTTGCGCAATTGCAAATGAACTACCTAAAATAACAAAAAGCAGCAGTGGCACGCAGATGATTTTCATACTGAAATTTTCCCACTTTTTGGTGGGTTCCACAAGTCTAGGCCTAGACTCTAAGTGGTGGGATTCTTTCTTTTTTTCCACTGAAAATAAAAGAAAATGCCAATAGCAATTACAAGTGAGCCGATAATTATCACGTTTATATCTTTGGCATATTTTAAGGCAGCATCAATGTTGTCACTGAACCAATAGCCTAGGTAAATCCAGACAGGAACGCTTACCAAAGCAGCAAGCCCATCTTGAAAGAAAAAAGTTTTAAAGGGAACTTTCATGATACCTGCGGTAAGAAATATAGGGGCGCGAAGTCCCGGCATAAATCGCGCAGTAAAACAAATTTTCTTCGCGTGAGTCATGATCTGAAGCTCAGATTTCACAACTCGTTCTTCGGTGAAAATCTTATTGAACACTGGCCAAGTAAAGACGCGCCTTCCGTACTTTTGTCCAATTAAAAATAGTATTGTATCTCCAATGAGTACTCCGACGAAGCCTACAATCATTGCGCCACTAAGAGAGATTTTGCCTTGTCCCGCTAAAAGACCAGCAGTGATGAGCGTGATGTCTTCGGGAATTGGCACACCCATTCCGCAAACAAATAATACGCCAAAGATAAGACCGTAAGCGTGGAATCCACTCAGTGCAGAAAGAAATTCAATAGCTCGATGAACAATAGAAGGCGAGTTCTCCATTTAAATTTTATAAACTATTTGGGCTTTTTTGGTAAGCAGTAATATACTAATCCCATGTTGAAAAGAGTTCTAATTGTAGATGACGCTGCGTTCGTGCGCGAAGTGCTTGCCCAAATTTTAGATAAGCATGGGTTTGCTGTTTGTGGTGAGGCTCAAAATGGAGCTGAAGCTATTGAGATGGCCATGGCTCTGAAGCCGGACCTCATCTTGATGGATATTGTAATGCCTATAAAAAGCGGCATTCAGGCAACAGAAGAAATTCTAAAAGCGGATCTCAAAATTCCAATCATCGCTTGTTCCACAGAAGGAAGCGAAGCGATGGTTGCAAAAGCGATTGCAGCAGGTTGTGTGGACTTTGTAGTTAAGCCATTTCAAATCGACAGTCTAATAAACACAATAAAAAAAGTTTTACAAAAAAGTTCTTCAACGCAGAAGGAGGCCTAAGGATTATGGGAAATATTTTTTATGTTCTAAAGATTGGGATTGTCACGGTTTTAGTCATTGTGATTATGCAAATCAATAT
>JAEYZS010000030.1 GCA_023427925.1 Pseudomonadota bacterium
GATTTGAGCCTCAATCTTTAAATCTGGAAATTCTGCTTCAAGATCTGTGATTATAGTTCTTACTATTGGGGCTAAATCGACATCTTCATACTTCGGCTCTTGTCTGGAAATTTGAGCTAGGGTCAAAAGAGCGTCGACAAGACTTCCCATTCTTTCTGATGCCGCTAAAACCTTGTTGAGTTTTCTTTTCGCTTCGTCGGGAAGAATAGACTGGTTTTCTTCTAAAATTCCTTTTGAAAAGGCAATCATGCTTCTGAGAGGCGCGCGTAGATCGTGAGAAACCGAATAAGAAAAAGCTTTGAGTTCTTTATTCACATATTCAAGTTCTTGAAGCTTGGACTCGAGCTCGGCATTTAAATTTTTAATTGTTTCTTCGGATTGCTTTTCAGCAGTGATATCTCTGATCACGGCAAGCGTCGCGGATTGATTTTCTAGGCTGACCGGTCCAAGTGTAATGGCAAGAGGAAACTCTGCTCCATCTTTCTTTCGACCCACTAAAGACAGACCACTTGCACCCATGGGTCGAACTTTTGGATCTTTTTGGTAGTTAGATCTATGTTGAGCGTGACGATTGCGATATTTTTCAGGAATGAGAATTTCAATTTCTTTATTTAAAAGTTCGGTACGAGAATAACCAAAAAGAATCTCTGCTTGGGAATTGATGAGATTAATCTTTCCATTTTCATTTACGCTTATGATCGCATCAGGCGCAAATTCGAATAATCCATAAAAAAGTCGTTCTTTCTTTTTAAGCTCTTCGTTTAGATTAAATTTTTCAGTTATATCTTGGAAGGTGGCAATTCCCTGGCGTTTAACACCATTCTCATCTCGCAGGGGCTTTGCATTGACGTTTAGAAAAATTCCTTCTGGTTTCTGTTCATTACAAATAAAAAGTTCTAAGTTTTTTGTTTCTATACCGTGCAGAGCTTTTACTACGGGTAATTCGTTCTCGGAAACACGCGACGTCCGATCAGCATAGAATACTCCAAAGTGTTCTGAAATATTCTTTTTTTCTTTATAACTTGGACTAGAGCCAATCATTTCTTCAGCGGCCTTATTGAACAAAATAAAATTACTGTTCTGATCTACGACAACAATTCCATCTGACATAGAATCCAAAACATTTTCTAAAAGGATGCTTTGTGAACTCATTTTTTTAAAGAGCGCATTTATGAGAAGGACACTAAAGATAGAAATCAATATTAAAAGAACTAGAAAAATAAAATTGTAAAAATTTGGATAAGAAGAATTATTCCAACCAATCCATGCAACCAAAGCCTCGCTCACAATCAAGACGCCGAGCGCAACAAATATAAACGTGCGACTCTTTGTTAAGTTTTGATTAAGAACTTGTTTGGTTGTCATAAAAAGAAATTGTTCCCAAAAATTAAAATTACACAAAATAAATTTAACGGCTTACGTATTTCACCTACGTCCATTTTTTCCATTTCAAATTGACAGTAAATAGAAATAGTTTAACATTTATTCTATGTCAGCACAAAAAAATAATAAATCAGAGTTTTCAATAATGATAGTAGAAGATAGTCCGACGACGATTAAGCAGTATCAGGATGAAATAAGAGATCACTTCGAAGCGGATTTTTTTGAGGACGCTAGAGCTGCATTAAACCAATATAAAAATAAAAATTATGATTTAGTTATTACCGATCTAATGCTTCCACTAAAAAGCGGCGAAGGGTTAATTTTTGATATAAAGTATTCGAATCCACAACAAAAAATAGCAGTGATATCAGGCTCTCCCGGTTATTTAAAACTCAAAGAATACGACAATATTCAAGTCTTTGAGAAACCCGTAAGCGTATATGATGTTATTAACTGCATGCTCTTGGGAAAAGTTATGCCTAAGGGTCCAACAACTGTGAATCAAAGAAAGCACCCTAGGTATAACGTGAATTTAGATGCGAAACTTTTGATGAATAATCGCGAATTAAAAATTCCTGTTCAAATCACAAATGTAAGTTTGGGTGGAGTCTTCCTTGAGGCGGACCTTCCTAACTCGGGGGAATTTGATCAACTTCCGTTAGAGCTGCCCCTGTTCGATAAAAAACTCGTTCTTAACTTGCAAAAACGTTGGAAGAAAGAAGGAGTTGGGATCGGTGCAGAATTTCAAAATCTCGGACACTCGGAGTATTCTCTTTTAGAGTTATTCCTTGAATCTCTTAAGAGTAAGTAATGGACATCCAAATAAAAGCAAACGATCCGTCGGAAGATCTCGAGACATTGCTGTCGTTTTTGTCTCATGATTTAAAATCCCCACTTCGAAGTATTTGCGGCTTTAGCGCTATGATTCTTGAGAACGGCTCCGAAAGTGTAAACACATCAAGTATTGATCATGTTAAACGAATTGAAAAAGCAGCACATCGCATGGAAGGCCTCATCGAGGGAATGTTAACATACGTGAGATTCGGGCAAAGAAAGCTGGACATCAAAGAGTTAAATATATCAAAGATTTGCGCTAATATTTTGGACCAAAAAAATTACTCCAACTTAGTCGATGTGGTGGTTAAGCCTAATATGCGAGCTCATGGCGACGAAGTTTTAATAAACGTTTTGTTAGAGAATTTAATCCAAAATGCCATTAAATTTACGAAGAACTCCCCTTCGGGCAGGATAGATATAGACTTTGTTGAGACCCCTCAGGGCAAAGCATTCTTAGTAAAAGATAATGGAATAGGATTTCACATGGAGCATGCGAGACACTTGTTTAAGCCCTTCGAATTGGTGCATTCTGACCCAAAACTAAATGGAATTGGTATGGGTCTTCCCATAGCCAAACGTATTGTGGATCGTCATGGGGGGAGTATCTGGTTTGAATCAGCCCCTAATGAAGGGACTCGAATATATTTTACCTTACTGAAAAAAAGTTTCTAAGATCTAGAAGCGTTAAATCCGAAAAGCTTTATAACAAGGAACATATAAGCTATTTATGAATACACGCATCTGGCTCATACCACAAATTATCGCTTTAATTCTTTTGTCTTCGGCAATAGCTTTGGTCGCGACCTGGTATTGGAACCTAAGCGCTTATTGGGCAATCTTGACCAACGTCCTGATTCTAACCCTATCTTTAACTGTGTTGATTCGTGCTAGTATTTTGAAACCATTGCGTAAAATATTAGAGACCACTAGAAAAATGGCCCAAGGTGATTTTACCGCCCGAACTGAAAGCCGAAGCTACGGAGAAATTCTCGAAATAGAACAGTCAATTAACGAGATGGCTGTCGCTTTAGAAACCAGTATCCAAGTTACGGATAATCTAATTTCAAACCTTAAGGAAGCCGTAGCCGTAACCCAAAAGGCCAGCCAAGCGAAATCGATATTTTTAGCAAATGTATCTCACGAGCTGAGAACTCCTATGCATGGAATTCTAAGTTACGCACGTTTTGGTCAGCAGAAAGCTATGTCGACTGAAAAAGAAAAACTTAAGACATACTTTGACGAAATCTATGATTGTGGTTTCAGGCTCATGTCTTTACTTAACGATCTATTAGATCTCTCAAAACTTGAAGCTGGAAAACAAGATTATGTCATGAAAGAAAATAACTTTACTAAAATCGTTGAAGTTGTGGTGTCGGAAGCTAACGCATTAGCTAATGAAAAAGGCATAAAATTCGCCGTAGCAAAGCGTGAATCTCCAGTGCATAGTATTTTTGATCACGAGCGAATCATGCAGGTTTTGAGAAACGTAGTGAATAATGCAGTGAAGTTTTCCCTAAGAGATACGGAAATAGAGATTGAATTTGAAGAAGCACAAGACAAGCTGGTTTGCAAAGTCATCAACAGCGGTCCTGGAATTCCAAGTGACGAGCTGGAGGCAATTTTTGATAAATTTGCTCAAAGTAGTAAAACAAGAACAGGTGCCGGAGGCACGGGGCTTGGCCTTGCAATCTGCAAAGAAATTGTAGAATATCACGGCGGAAAAATTTGGGCAGAAAACCAGCCGAAGAATAAAACCGCATTTATTTTTGAATTACCTAAACAGCCTCCGAGAAGTGCAGTTGGAGAAGATGTTCATAAGGCAACTGCGTAACTTTTAAGAGAACAGGAGAGTGTATGGCATTGCCAACACGAGAAAGTCCCATTTGGGAAGAAATTATAAAAGGGAAAAAGGTCCTTTCGTTTGAGTTTTTTGCTGCCAAGATATTCTTAGGGTCGGCGCAGGTTTGCTTTACTAGAGACCCTTCGTCGCTACCTAAATTGGCAGCAGACCTTCATATCTTATTTGAGAAAAATCAAAACCTCCCCTCAGCAAAAAAAGATTTAGAAAAATTAAGTTCCCACGGAGAAAAAAAATGAGCTCTATCATGTGTAATGTTGATGAAGTTACAAAAATGTTAAAAATGGGAAAGGCGCTCCTTTTGGCTGGAGACGAAGACCTTCTTAAAAAAATTCCCAAAGGAAATTGGATTGGTGGAACCATTCCATATTTTATGGCAGCAGAAGGCGGCTTAATCTCAAAAGACAAGGTTTTCGTTACAGAGCTTCCTCATCAGGTACAGCGTGTGAGTATTCAGCCTTATGATGAAAATTCTATCAGCAATGTGTACGTAGAGGCTCCGAACAACGGCTTTAGTATAATTATTTTACCGGCGGCAAGCCCGGTGCACTTTTCATTTGCCGTAAATGCACCGAATTTTAAGGATTTTGCCTCTCGGCCTTTAGTGGGTTGGGTCTCTGGAGTTCACTTGAATGACTTAGGAAAAATCACTCCTAAAGTTTTTAATGGAGCAACTGGTGAGATGACAGATAAAAAGGCTTTCGTCTTGAGAGCAGAACTATCCACGGACTGGGTTTGCGATATCGGGATTGTGAACATCTTCTCTCAAAGCAATGATGACGTTATTGAATTTTTAGAAAGTGGCTTTACTGCAAAAGATATTCTGGTGAAC
>JAEYZS010000309.1 GCA_023427925.1 Pseudomonadota bacterium
TTCGTCGGCAGCGTCAGATGTGATAAGAGACAGCCCCATATCCATACCGGCTTTTATAGCGTGATAGAGAAACACGGTGTGCATTGCTTCTCTAACTTTGTTATTGCCGCGGAAAGAAAACGAAAGGTTAGAGACACCGCCAGAGATAAGCGCACTCGGGCAATTTTTTTTGATTTCTGGGATAGCTTCAATAAAGTTAAGTGCGTAATTGTCGTGTTCGCTCATTCCTGTTGCAATGGTGAGAATATTTGGATCGAAGATAATATCAGAAGGTGAGAATCCAGCTTGTTCCGTCAAAAGCTTATAAGCGCGTGCACAAATTCTTACCTTGTCATCTTTTTCAACGGCTTGACCTTTTTCATCAAAGGCCATAACAACGGCCGCAGCACCATATTGTCGGACAGTGCGAGCTTGTCTTAAAAACTCTTCTTCGCCTTCTTTAAGGGAAATGGAGTTTACGATTCCTTTACCTTGAAGACATTTGAGGCCTTCTTCGATAACTTCCCACTTTGAAGAGTCGATCATGATTGGCACTTTGCAAATATCCGGTTCACTTGCGACTAGATTTAAAAAGTCCTTCATGGCTTTCGGACCATCAATCATAGCTTCGTCGAAATTGATGTCGATGATGTTAGCGCCATTTTCAACTTGTTGTCGGGCCACCTCTAAAGCTTCATCAAACTTGTTTTCTTTAATGAGTTTTGAAAAACGGGGAGAGCCAGTGACGTTTGTTCGCTCTCCCACCATGATAAAAGGTCGCTCGCCGTCAGCTTTGAGGTTGAGTGGTTCTAAACCAGACAGCCTCGTGCGTAGCTCAATCGTCGGGCGTACTCTTGGTGTAATATTACTCATTTGTTTACTGATAGCCGCAATATGAGGAGGAGTTGTACCACAACATCCACCAACAATGTTTAGGAATCCACTTTGTGCAAACTCCTTGAGCGTACCGCTTAGCGATTCTGGAGTTTCGTCATAACCGGTTATGGAAAGGGGATTTGGTAAGCCTGCATTTGGATAGCAACTTACAAAACAATTAGCAATATTTGAAAGATCCTTAATGTAAGGACGCATTTCTTCTGCGCCGAGAGCGCAATTGATTCCTACAGAAAGAGGTTGCGCGTGGTCGACGGAGTTCCAGAAGCCCTCTACGGTTTGGCCGGAAAGTGTGCGGCCTGATTGATCCGTAATTGTTACGGAAATCATAACCGGTAATTTCTCTTGCCGTTCGTTTTCGATTTTTTGAATTGCAAAGAGTGCTGCTTTTAAATTGAGAGTATCAAAAGTTGTTTCCGGCAAAAGAATATCAGCTCCGCCCTCTAATAGACTAATTGCTTCTTCGTAGTAGTTTTCTACAAGCTCATCAAAAGTGATTGCTCTATAACCAGGATTATTCACATCTGGAGAAAGGGAAGCGGTTTTATTTGTTGGTCCCATGGCGCCTGCGACATAGCATTTTCTATCCGGGTTTGCGCGCATAAACTCTTCGCATGCTTCCTTTGCAAGTCTTGCAGCTGTGCGATTTAGCTCGGGAACCAAATGCTCGAGTCCATAATCCGCTTGAGCAATGCGAGTACCGTTAAAAGTATTTGTTTCGATGATATCAGCGCCAGCTTTTAGATAATCAAGATGGATTTGTTTGATCACATCAGGCCGCGTGAGAACCAAAAGATCATTGTTGCCTTTGAGATCTTTTGGATGGTTTTCAAAATGTCCTTTTCTAAAATCCTCTTCTTGAAGTTTGTATGTTTGGATAACAGTTCCCATTGCTCCATCAAGAATCATGATGCGACCTTTAAGTGTTTCTTCGAGTTCAATTAGCTATGGAGACTTTTTCTAGATGATATCCTTTTATTATTTAAATTTTTTTACAACTTCGGACACTGAATCCACATCATTCATGACATAAAAGTGGACGTAGGGAGTTCCTGCTCTTAAAAGATCCTCTGTCTGGCGCACAGCCCATCTTTTACCAATTTCTTGCGCATGATCTGGATTCTTAAGGATTTCGTCAGAAAGCTCGTTGGGTATATCCATGTAGAAATTTTTAGGAAGGGTTTTAAGTTGTGCTGCTGATTTTAGAATTTTTAAACCTGGAATAATTGGAACTGTAATCCCAGCATCACGGCAATGTTTAACAAAATCAAAATATTTTTGATTGTCAAAAAACATCTGAGTCATGACGTAGTCAGCACCTTGATCAACTTTTTGTTTTAGAAATTGTATATCTGTTTTTAAGTTCGCCGCTTCAAAGTGCTTTTCAGGATAACCAGCTACGCCTACGCAGAAATCAAGAGCGGAGCTATCACTGATTTCCTCTAAGAAAATTCCTTTTTTAAGGTTATTCAATTGAGTAACAAGTTCAGACGCAAAGTGATTGGCGGTGCGATTCTTTCCGGGTTGCTTTTCATAATTGAGAGTATCTCCCCTTAAGGCAAGGACGTTTTCAATTCCAAGATAGTTCAATTCGATTAGTGCATCTTCTGTCTCTTCTTTCGTAAAGCCTAAGCAAAGGATGTGAGCCACAGTATCAATTTTGAATCTGTTTTGGATGATTCCGCAAATACCCAAGGTACCAGGTCTTTTTTTTATGGTTCTGCGCTCGAGTTTACCGTCACTTGTTTCATGATAGTAGGCGCTCGATGCATGGGCCGTAACGTCAATCCATGGAGGGTTCAGTATTGCAAGTTTTTCAACAATCTCCATGACGTCTTTAACGGAACGTCCGCGGTTGGGTGGTATGATTTCGTAACTAAAAATGGGATCCTTAGCATTTCGAATATGTTCAATGACTTTCATTGTTCCTTGGCCTGTAAATTGAATTTCTAAAGACTCAAACCATAGCAATTATGTAGAATTCTTGCAAGTCTCAAAGGGCGTGACAAACTTTAAAAATTTCCTTAGATTGGGCCCTTCATAAAGGAACTAGGTTATGTTGGATGTCATTCAGAATTTAGGCCTCACGATAGTAGAGCTTGGAGTAGTAGGTCTTGTCTTTCTTTCAGTCTTATTTGGGGCCTTTGTAGCTCTGTTTAAGCGTAAAAAGCATGTAGATATTGAGCCGCAAGCACCAATGCCTGAACTCAAAAAAGAGGCAAGGCCCGAGCGTGAAAAGCTAGTTACTCTTGAGGAAGCCCTCTCCAACACAAAAAAAGGTTTTTGGGGCCGACTTACGCAAGTTATTGGCTCTGACAATAAGCTTGAATCAGGTGAGTTGGAGGATATTGAAGAAGTGCTTTACACGTCTGATTTAGGGCCTAAAACCGTTCATAAGCTTTTATTGCAAATCCAGAATAAACTTAAAGGCGAGCAAATGACTTCGGAAAGCTTGAGAGGCCTTTTAAAAGAAGAAATGAAAAACATCTTTAAAGCGAACTCCTCCGATCTTTCGATGATCACCAATAAAGTCCTCAAAAATAAGCCAGAAGTTTGGATGATTGTGGGAGTAAATGGTGCGGGAAAAACCACAAGTATCGGAAAACTTGCAAATAAACTCGCTTCGCAAAATTTAAAAGTTATGATTGCTGCTGGTGATACTTTTAGGGCTGCCGCCAAGGAGCAACTCAAGGTATGGGCGGATAGAAGTTCGGTCTTGTTTTTCTCGCCAGAAGGTGTCGATAATCCTAGTGGAGTTGCTTTCGATGCCGTTAAGGAAGCTCAAAAAGAACAAGTTGATGTCTTGATTGTTGATACAGCAGGAAGACTGCACACACAAGCGCACTTGATGGAAGAGCTTAAAAAAATCAAACGTGTCATGGATAAAGCAATGCCTGGAACTCCTCATGAAGTGCTTTTGGTTTTAGATGCGAATTCAGGGCAAAATGCCCTAATTCAAGCTAAAGAGTTTAACGACGCTGTTGGTGTAACTGGCGTTATCCTCACAAAAATGGATGGAACTGCTAAAGGTGGTGTAGCACTTGGAGTGGTTAGCGACTTAAATCTTAACATTAAGCTCATCGGAGTAGGGGAAAAGGTCGAAGACCTTCGCACTTTTAATACCGAGGAGTTTATTAACTCAATCATTTGATAATTATTCGATCAATAGGGACTAAATTCACCATAGGGATTTCTTTAGTAAATTGTTCTTATCAGAGACAGTGAAAACCTTCTACTTCAAGTTATGCGCGTTGAAGAATCTCTTCTTTTTCGGATAAATCACTTCAATCAAAAAAGAAGGAGAAATTCTATGAAGATGCTAATTTTGGCTTTAACGTTATTTTCTATGCAAGCTATTGCTTCAGATTACCGCTGTGTAGGTGAATTCATTACGCCTGAAGAAGAAAGCGATACAGAAATGCAAGCAGTAACTATTGATGTAGTTATCTCAGAAAAGAATGGCCAAAGAGTAGCTTCGGTTATTTTTGACGGCGACGAAATGTTCAAGGACCAACCTGTGCAAACTCAGGACAATGGCCAGCCGAAATTAGAAATGATTGAGCAAATGGTTGAGATTTCAGAAGAGTATCCTGCCTATGGAAAACTGGCAAAGAAACTTTATGGAACAAAAATCAACGACATTCTTGCGAAGACTAAGAACACGATTTATGAAGGTTTTGAAAGTGATGATAGTGGGGTAATCTTGGGTCACCACTATGATGCAGACAAAAACCTAATTGCGACTGAAGTTTCAATCGCTTGGTTTGGTACAGGAATCTGCAAATAATATTCTGAAACTAACGATGATATTAATAGGCGAGCTCGAGAGCTCGCCTTTTTTATTTTTGGATTCTGTTAATGCTTGAAAGGGTTTTTACTATAAATTCGGACTTTTCTTCTCGATATTTTTCGTGGCTTAAGTGAGTAGAGTTGTTTTTGAACTCGTTGTATTTGCTGAGCAATTCATGTGAGGTGCGAAGTGCATCTCTAAATCGAATAAAGTCTTCGAACTCAGATTTGTTTAGAACTAATTGTAGCCCGACATCAAGTTTTGGCTGCTTGAGGTAAAACGGGCAAAGTTCTTTGCTTCGAAAGCTTTCGGTTTTAATTTGAAATCCTAACGATTGAATTAAATCAATGGCATTTTCAAATTGTTCGGCATCTACTCCAACAAAAATATCCAAATCGCCTTTTGAGATGCATCCTTCTACAGACGAAGATCCGATATGTTCAATTCTTGCAAACGGTAAAACTCGACTTATGTTTTCTTTAAGACTAAAGAAAATTTCCCAGGCTAATGGTTGATATTGTTCTGGTCTTAAAAACTCCATGTTTGGATTGTACATTTTTTTATCCTCTTGAACAAAAAAATAAAAGGTGTATTCTAAATTAATGAACTTCGAGAACCATTCTGCAGTCCCTTTAATATTTGGTGGCCTTGCATTCTTTCTTTATGGAATGGGCATGGTGAGCGAGCAGCTTCAAAAGTTGGCAGCAAACCGTATACAGGATCTTTTTAAGAAAATCTCAGGTAAAGCTTATTTGGCGATTTTAGTCGGTATTGCGTTAACCGTGTTTATTCAAAGTTCTGGTGCTGTAACAAGTATGCTAGTGGGATTAGGATCTGCAGAGGTTGTTACACTTCGACAAGTGATGGGTCTTATCGTTGGAACCGCTGTAGGTAGCACTCTTACGGTTCAGATTATGAGTTTTCATATTTCGCAGTATGGACTTCCGATATTTATTGTTGGTTTTGCGTTTTATTTTGTAGCAAAGAAGAGGGTTCTAAAAAGCCTCGCGGGTGTTGTTGTCGGATTTGGCCTTTTGTTTATTGGCTTAAGCATGATGGGGCAAGGAACTGAGATCATAAAAAAGTACGATTTTATGGTCGAGGTTTTTGCAAACTTGCGAGAGAATGTTTTTTATATTTTGATAATCGCAGCTATTATGTCTGCACTTTTCCAAAGTAGTGCAGTGACTCTGGGTTTAGCTATGAGTTTGGCAAACTCAGGGATATTTACGTTTCATGAAATTCTCTATATGATTTATGGAGCCAACATTGGAACAACTGCAACTGCTCTTATTGCCTCAATTGGCTCAAACTTCGTAGGTCGCCAAGTTGCATGGGCGCACTTTTTTTATAAGATGATTCCATTTACGGCCTACTATTTGTTAACAGATTCTTTGATTGTTAAATATATGCCGACTACTGATTCGATTGTGAGAGATATTGCAAATGCTCATACAATTTTAAATATTATCTCGGCTGTCATGTTCTATCCATTCATCAATAAGGGAGCAAAAATTATCGAAAAAATGTTCCCAAGGTCTGAGAGTGAAAAAGAATTCGGACCAGAGTATTTGAACTTGGAGACGTACCAGCAAACAGAATTGGCTTTTGCTCAGGCGAGACGAGAATCTCTGAGAATGGGCGATATTGTTATTAGTATGTTGAAAGACTGTAAGGATTTGTTTAGAGCAGAAGATCCAGAGCTTATTGATAGTATTCGAAATAGAGATAACCAAGTAGATCTGCTTCACCGTGAAATCAAAATGTTTTTGGCAAAACTCCCAACACCTTCTGGGGAAGTGGGTGAGGAAAATATTAGGTTGATTTCTTATATAGGTGATTTAGAGGGTGTCGGAGATGTAATTGATAACTCCATTATGGAATTGGCCCGCAAAAAGCACGCCCTAAAACTTCAATTTAGTGACGAGGGTTGGAAAGAGCTTAACGAAATGCATGCGATGGTGATGGAAATTGCATCCATGTCTTTGTCTTGTTTCCACCTCCAAGATCGAGATCTTGCTAGCCGCGTTATAACTATGAAGCGTGATCTTAGAAAGCTTGAAAAGCAGTTTAAGGAATCCCATATCGAACGTCTTAAGATTGGACTCCGTGAGAGCATTAATACCAGTTCGATTCATATGGATCTGATGAGTGATTTCAGGAGGATAACAGGACTTTTGGTGAATCATGCCTACTCCTTATCCGACCAATCCAAGAAATAGGGGACGGAGCTGGGCTTTTCAATTGACGAAATTTTGAAAATTTGCGAGAATTATTATTAGGTTAGACCAGATCGTGGAATTGAAACTCAAAAGTCTAAATAGATGTAGAAAGTTTCATTTGGTTTTCACGGTGAATTAAGGTGTAGGAGTTTAAAAACTTGGCAACAGAGAACAGGGCTACTAACAATCCAAATGTATATGAGGTTGAAATCGGCGGTATATCTCTTCGTTTAAAATCTTCTCATTCCGAAGAGACTGTTCGAGAGCTTGTTCAATTTGTGAATAATAAAATTCAGCAATCTTTAACTTTAACAAAAACAGATTCGTTACAAACAGCTGCCATTCTGGCATGTTTAAATTTAGCCGAAGAGCAATTTGTCTTTAAGAAAAAGGCATTAAACGAGCTTTCGGACGTTGAAATTAAAGCCCAAGAAATTCTCGCCAATTTAGAGTCTAGCCGTACACCACAGGTTGGACTTGATCATTAAGATTTGAATTCAAGTTCTAGCCTTTGATAGCTCTGCCAGTTGATAAAGCAGAGCTTAAGGTTTTAGATGTGAAAAGTTTTGAAAGTATTGAAAATAAGAACGCTTTAAGACGGCTTTTTAAAGAAAAGCGCGAAAGCTTTGATGTTACAAATGCGACATCCGAAGCTTTGACTCGCAATCTCTTAAAGGTGTTATCTACTCAAAATAAAGACAAATATTGGGCCACTTATAAAGCATATAAGTCCGAGGCCAATCCTGCCGCAGTTGAGTCTATGGTGAACATTTCTTGGTGTTACCCTGTGGTGGACGGTGAAACTCTCAGTTTCTATCCAAATGAAAATCAACAATGGACTCTCAATCACTTCGGTATTGAAGAGCCATCTCTAAAAGAGCAAAAGATCGAACTTTCAGAAATTGAAGGAGTTCTTTTGCCAGCAATTGCATTTGATCTTGATGGTCAACGTTTAGGCTCAGGGAAAGCCTTTTATGACAAAACCCTCAAGAATTTTTCAGGCTTAAAAATTGGAGTCGCCTACTCCGTTCAAATTACAGAATCTTTGCCAAATACAGAATACGATATCCCAGTCGACGTTATTGTTACGGAAAAAGCAATCTTTGAAATTAACAAAGAGAAGCTAGCAAAGATTCAAGAAAGGAAAGCACTATGATGGAAGTCATTTATATACTTATAGGTATGATAGTTGGTTTTGCTGGCTTCGTTATCGGACGCAGAATTGTGGAAGGTAATAAAAAGCGCAGAGCAAGATCTGAAGCGGATCGTATTTTAAATAAAGCTCAACACGAAGCTCAGAGGCTTGAACAGCAAGCTAAGCAAAAAGCAAGAGATCTTGAAATTCAGATGAAGAAAAACGCTGAAAACGATTTGAGACGTCAGAGAGAGCAAATCTCAAATCAAGAGCGCTCTTTAAAGGACAAAGAAAGAAATATCGATCAAAAACTTAGCAAAACTGAGAATGAACTCAAAGAAAAAATGGCTCGCGCTCAAAGCCGAGCCCAAGAAGTAGATATCCTTGAGAAAAAAATCAAAGAAAAAGAAATAAAGCTAGAAGAAGAGTTAAAAGAACTTCAGAAAAAACTAGAGTCAGTTTCTAGATTTTCTACTCAAGAAGCTAAAGACGAACTTATCAATGCGGTAAGGCATGAAGCTGAACTTGAAGCTGCAAAGAAAGCCCAACTTATTGAGAACGAAGCAAAACTTGAAGCTGAGAAAAAAGCAAAGAAAATTATCTCTCTTGCAATGGCGAGATATTCAGGTGAGTACGCTGCAGAGAGAACAGTTAACGTGATGGCTCTTCCGACGGACGAGATGAAGGGAAGAATCATTGGGAAAGAAGGCCGTAACATTAGAGCCTTAGAAGCAGCTTGTGGTGTGGATCTCATCGTTGACGAAACTCCAGAAGCAGTTGTGATTTCATCATTTGACCCAGTGAGAAGAGAGATCGCGAGACGTTCTATCGAAACATTACTTGAAGACGGAAGAGTACATCCTGCGAGAATTGAGGAAGTTGTTCAGAAAACAAAAGACCAATTATTTAAATCCATCAAAGAAGACGGTGAAAAAGCTTGCTTTGAATTGGGTGTGGTTGGTGTTCATCCTGAAATTTTAAAACTTTTAGGAAGTTTAAAATACAGAACTTCATATACGCAAAATAACTATACACACTCTATTGAAGTAGGATTCTTAGCTGGAATGATGGCCGCTGAAATTGGTGCAGATGTAAAGGCTGCTCAAAGAGCCGGATTACTGCATGATATCGGTAAAGCACTCGATCACTCTATTGAAGGATCACACGCTGTTATCGGTGCAGAATTTGCGAAGAAGTACGGTGAGTCCGAGAGAATCGTTCACGCAATTCGAGCCCATCACGAAGATGAACAACCAAAGACTGTGATCGCTCACTTAGTCCAAGCAGCGGATGCATTGTCATCAGCAAGACCTGGCGCTCGTAAGCAAACCAACGAGACCTATGTAAGACGTCTTGAAGATCTTGAGAGCATCGGAAATAGCTTTGATGGTGTTATCAGAACATTTGCTCTACAAGCAGGAAGAGAAATCCGAGTTCTTGTAGAAGGAAGCAAGGTCACTGACGAGCAATCACTCATGTTGAGTCGCGATATTGCTCGAAAGATAGAAAGAGAAATGAATTATCCAGGACAAATTAAAGTAACAGTAGTTCGCGAAGTACGCGCAGTAGACTACGCAAGATAAAAGGTGAGCCGCACCTTTTGTCTAGCACCGTACCAT
Source organism: Pseudomonadota bacterium (assembly GCA_023427925.1). GTDB lineage: Bacteria > Bdellovibrionota > Bdellovibrionia > Bdellovibrionales > JAEYZS01 > JAEYZS01. Next base: position 9,640 of record JAEYZS010000309.1, read on the forward strand.
TTGATGCGAAGCTAAACAAAAGGTGCGGCTCACCTTTTGGGAAGAGTGGAATGTTTTTAGATCCTAAAGAGCAGTTGCGACTTCTTAAAAAGGGAGTTGTTGACCTTGTTTCAGAGAAAGAACTTTTAGATAAGCTATATAAGAGCTTTAAAGAGAATAAACCTTTGCGTATTAAAGCGGGGTTTGATCCTTCACGCCCGGATCTTCACCTGGGACATACTGTTTTAATT
>JAEYZS010000014.1 GCA_023427925.1 Pseudomonadota bacterium
ACTCTCAATATGGCTTTGAGTTATGGTGGCAGAGAGGATTTAGTTCAGGCCTTTAAAAAAACTCACGAGCTCGTACTATTAGGAAAACTTCAAGCTTGTGACGTTACTGTCGAAACAATCTCCAGCCTTCTTGAAACATCAAACTTACCAGACCCTGACCTCATCATTAGAACAAGTGGCGAACAGCGCCTTTCTAACTTCCTTCTTTGGCAATCCGCCTATACAGAGTTGATCTTTAAGGACACACTGTGGCCTGATTTCACAAAAAACGATTTACTTCAAGCAATTGAAGAATACAATAAACGAGAAAGACGTTTTGGTAAAACATCAGAACAAGTTACCAATATTTAATTTTGGGAATTTATGAATCAGACGCTAAAAAGAACAATCACCGCACTGGCGTTGCTTGGAATTGCTATAGGATCTGCATATCTTGGATTGAGCTATTTTATCTATCTCATTCACATCTTGGTTCTGTTATTACAAATTGAAACTGCTAAACTTCTTTTCAAGGATGGCGCACAGAAGCTCGCTCTTCCCTTTATAGCTCAATGTTTCATTTCTACTCTGATTTTTAATTATTATCCGTCTTACTTTTTTCCGTTCTTATATTTTGTTCTGGCTTTTTCAATTTCATTAATTTTGGTTCTCTATTCAGGACGTGAAAACTCAGACCATCTCAGAATAATTTCACACTATGTGATGGGATTCTGTTATGTCGGACTTTTACCTGGACTCACGACCAAGATACTGATGCTTCATGATGGCCCGTATTGGTTTATCCTATGTCTCGGTGTTGTTTTTGGAGGCGATGTCGCTGCGTATTTTGTAGGTAGAAAGTTCGGAAAAAAGAAAATTATTCCGGCAATTTCTCCCAATAAAAGCTGGGCAGGCGCTTATGGCGGTCTTGCAGCATCAATTCTTGTCGGCCTTTTATTAGGATATTACCTGTTACCTCAAACGAATCCCGTTGTTTTAGGACTCGGCTGTGCTATTGCGGGAATATTGGCGCAATCTGGAGACTTTTATGAGTCCCTTATTAAACGCACTGCAGGCGCTAAAGACTCTGGCTCTTTATTGCCTGGTCATGGTGGATTTCTCGATCGATTTGATGGTATCTTGTTTGCCTTGCCTGTGTTTTATTATATTGCGATTTAACACTCATAATTATAAAATTAAGCCTTACTATTATAGATTAGTAACCGTTCGCAAAGGACATCATTCATGGAAATCTTAATTGGTTATGTTCAACAGGGATTCTCTTTCATCGTTCCTCTCGTCATTCTTTTGGGACTATTGATATTCGTTCATGAAATGGGACACTTCTTAGTAGCAAAGTATTTTGGAGTTCGAGTTGAAACTTTTAGTTTAGGATTCGGTAAAAAGATCTTTAAGTATAAAAAAGGTGATACTGAGTATTGTATTTCTCTGTTCCCACTAGGTGGATACGTAAAAATGTATGGAGACGATCCAACTGCCGAAGTCCCAGAAAGTGAAAAGCAATATGCATTTAACCATAAGCCTGTTGGACAACGTATTGGTGTTGTTCTCGCAGGACCACTTATGAACTTCTTTTTTGCTATTCTACTTTTTGCGCTAATTGCCGTTGTAGGTGAGCAAACAATCCAGCCGACGCTTGGTGATGTTCCCCTCAACTCGCAAGCATACTCTGATGGATTTAGATCAGGTGATAAAATTTTAAAGATCAATGAGACGGCAGTCGAAAGTTGGGATCAAGTTCAGTCGATGGTTGAAGACAACGCCAACAAGGTTTTAAAGTTTGAAGTTTTGCGTTTTAATTCTGAAGAAATTGAGACAATCTCCTCTGAAGCAAAGCTTGCTCCAAATAAAAATATTCTTTCTAGCGAAGACTTTGTGGGAGAAATTGAAGGTTTAGGATTTGCTTCATCTGCAGCCACTATTGGAGTTATTAGTGAAAATAGCGCCGCATATAAAGCCGGACTCAGACTTGGTGATCAAATATTAGAAGTAGATGGAAAAGAAGTGCTGAGATTCAAAGAACTAGTTGCTGCAATTCAAGCTTCGCCAAACAGCAATGTTTCATTAAAGATTCAACCCGCTGAAGAGAAAAAAGAGCCATACACTATTGAAATCAGTAAAACATCGAATGCCCAAGCTACTCTCCATTCTTTTGGAATTGAGAATTCAGACTTATATATTGCAAAAATTATGGAAAACAGTGCTGCTAGTAAAGCAGGAATGAAAGAGGGCGATAGAATTGTATCCGTAAACAATCAAACTGTTTCCTCGTGGCAAGAAATTGTCAATTTAATCCAAGGCTTCAAACCAGAAGACAAGTCTCTACAAGTCACCGTACGAAGAAATGGTAAAGAAGAGGCTGTCAGCGTGACTCCTGAGCTTATAGAGCAAGTCACTCCGACCGGAAAAGAGAAACAGGTTTATGCTCTTGGTGTAATCACAGCTATGGTGATAGCTCCGCCGTATACGTTCATCGAGCGTACCGCTAACCCGCTGAGCGCAATTGCTACAGGCTTTAAAAAATCCATTCACTGGACAAAAGCGACTGTGATGTCTTTTGTTCGTTTGATTCAAAACAAGGTATCTGCTAAGTCAATCGGTGGACCAATTATGATTGGTCAACTTGCTTCAAAGACATTTGAAATTGGTATTAGCCCCTTCATGAAGATCATGGCTATTATATCAATCAATTTATTTGTGTTAAACTTGTTACCTATTCCAATCTTGGACGGCGGACATCTTGTGTTCTATACAATCGAAGCAATTAAGGGAGCCCCACTCTCCATGCGCAAAATGGAGATCGCTCAACAGGTGGGCTTAGTGCTCTTGTTAGCTCTTATGGTCTTTGCTTTCGTTAACGACATTGGTCGCTTGCTTCAGTAATGACTTTGCTTTGCCTTGATACAAGCCACTCCCAAGGGTCCCTCTGCTTATCGAGGGACTCTCAAATTTTAGAGCTTCACACCTGGACACAAGAAAAATCTCACGCTGAACTTGTTGCCGGTTATATTGCCAAAACTTTTTCCAATCATAAACTCAAACAGACTGATATCGATGCCTATGTAGTTAACATTGGCCCAGGAAGTTTTACTGGCATTCGCATTTCCATTAATACTATTAAGACTTTGAGCTTTGTTACAAAGAAGCCAATTTATACTTTTAATTCTTTGGAAACACTGGCCGAAAGCTGCTCACTAGATGATGAAAATTTATTTGTAGCGATAAATGCCCACAGCGACCTTTGCTATTCTGCACGATTTGTAAGATCTGATTCTAGTTGGACCTTAAAAGATAACGTGGAAGTCATTCCTTCCACCAAGCTCAATGATGTTCTTGTAGAACCCAAGACTGTTTTTGCGGGCGATGCCTTTACGATCTATAAAGATAAGATTACAGTTCCGATTAGAAGACCCAACGTTTTTTTAGACACTCCTTCTGCAAAACACCTTTCTACATTGGCATTAAAGCAATCTTCTAAGACGGTTTCTTGGGAGAATTTAAATCCTTTTTATGTTCGACTTTCTTCGCCTGAAGAAAAGATCTTGAAAAAATAATCACCTAGACTTTAGTTGGTTAGACCTTGGTCGGGACTGGACTTTAGTTCAAAGCTAAAAGTAGTTGTTTTCATTCGTTTTTATAATGCTAGAATATATCTAGGCC
>JAEYZS010000064.1 GCA_023427925.1 Pseudomonadota bacterium
GTCTCGTTGAGGGAAGTCCTTCGGAGAATAATCTTTTGGATCCCGCGACCCTTGACCCTGCATTCTTCGATAAAGAGTTTTTCTATCTATACCTAGAGCATTCGCGATACTTTCCTTAGTACCTCGAGAATTTTTTGCCACAAACATTATATATGAGTTTGTTATTTCCTCTAGGCGAGGAAGCGGTGTTTTGGCTAACAAAGGTTGAAAGATAGCATCCAAATTATTTTTGTCTGATATCGATTCATCAAGCTGAGGCAATTCTCTTGCCGTGATCTCATTATTGGTTGCGAGGACCGTTGCTCGTTCAATTGCATTTTCAAGTTCTCGGACGTTCCCCTGCCAAGGGAATGTCATCATATGGTCTATTGCGCTTTTTGAAAACGTCAAATTCTTGTTATTCTCAGAGGAGAATTTGTTTAAAAATAATTTCGCAAGTGGGAGAATATCATCAGTTCTTTCTCGTAGAGGAGGAATAAATATAGGAATGACGTTGAGTCGGAAATACAAATCCTCTCTAAAAGTCCCTTCTTCAACTGCTTTTTTTAGATCCTTATGAGTCGCTGCTAAAACTCTAACATTGATCTCTTTAAATTCATTTTCCCCGACGCGCTTGATTTTCTTCTCTTGGAGAACTCGAAGTAATTTAGCTTGCAAAGAAGGGCTCAGATCACCAATTTCATCTAAAAATAAAATTCCTCCTTCGGCCTCTTCAAACAAACCAATCTTTTTATCAATGGCGCCAGTAAAGCTGCCTTTGGCATGACCAAAGAGTTCGCTTTCAAGAAGATTTTCAGGAATAGCAGAACAGTTGATGGCTACAAAAGGTTTGTCGCGATATCGACCGAGCTGATGAATCGAATGAGCAATGACTTCTTTACCAGTCCCGCTTTCACCGCTAATCAATACTGTGGCAGAACTATCGGCGACTCTCTTAGCAACGTCGAGGACGTTGGCCATTTGTTGGCTCTTAAAAATAAATTTGTCGAGCATACTTTTGGGGTCTGCTCGTCTCCTTAATGATTTGTTTTCATCTTCTACTGTTTTTAATCGAATCGCTCTTTGTAAAGATAAATTGAGCTGAGTAAAGTGAAGTGGCTTTACGACATAATCATACGCGCCAGCTTCTACAGCTTGCATTGCTGTTTCAATACTAGTGTCTGCAGTCATCAAGATGATTGGCATATCAGGGCAAACAACTTTCATTTTCTTAATAAACTCTAACCCCGACATATTGGGGAGATTTAAGTCTACTAAAGCAACTTGATATCTGTTGGGATTAGAATCTTTTTCCAAAATATCAAGAGGAATCATTGGATCTGTGAACCCTGAAACCTCATAGCCTCGGGGTCCAAAGTAGTTATGCAATAATTCAATTAATTCAGCGTCATCTTCTATAATTAGTAATTTAATTTTTTTCTTTTGCATAAAGACTTTATACAGAGAAAAAAATGTCAGTGTCCAATTATTCCTAGTTTTGCAATCCTCAAAATTGCGCACAAAAAACAATAAAAACATTAAGTATTTCAATGGTTTGAAGCTCGCAAGGTGAAAAACTTTGTGACGAAAACTTCATGTTTATTAAAATTTGGGGAACATTTTCTCTCAAAGAACTAATGTGCCCCAAATAAATTCCTCAGATTCAATTAAATTCAAAAAGCCGTGGTACGCGCATTGCTTTTTAATAACTGCACTACACAAAAATACAATGAAGGAGGATGTGTGAAAACAACAGGAGTTAAGCAAGATATGAAATCAGCAGCAAATAAAGTGAACAATGCTGGAAAGAATATGAAAGACAGCGTGGAGAATAGTGTTGATAAGGCTATGAGTAGTGCACCTGAAATATTGGAAACACTTTCGGATGTGGGAAGATCATTTTTGGACAGCCTTAGTGGTTCAAAAGAGAAAGTTGTTGAATCAATGACTGCAGGAGTTCAATCCCTCGATAAAACATTAAAGACAAAGCCTTGGGCGTTTGTTGGAGGCGGAGCTCTCGTTGGTTTTGTTTTAGGTTATCTAGTTGGCAATAGCAGAAAGACAACGACGACGACAACACTTTCAAGTGGCGTTGAAGATTTAAAAGATAAGTTTAAAGAGACGATCGATAAAAATATAAACAAAGTAAGTCAACACTTACAGTAAAAAAGGAGTGGAATATGTTAAGAGCAGCAATTGCCTTCTTCGTTTTAGCCCTAATATCTATCTTATTAGGCGCTAATAATTTAGCAGGCTTATCAATGGAAGTTGGTAAGGTATTATTGTTCGTATTCTTAGCTCTAGCGGTTATTAGCTTCGTCGTAAGCTTACTAACTGGTAGAACGCGAAATATACCTTAGGTTCAATTTAATAAACCCAGAGCAAATATAAGTATTAATAATTATACATTAGAGGAGTTTAAAATGAAAAAATTAATTACATTTACGTGCGCAGCAATTTTGATCGGTTTCAACGTTCACGCCGAAACTACAGCAGGAGAGAAAGTCCAAGAAGTAGGACAGGACGCAGGTAAGCAGGCCAAGAAAGCTTACAGAGCTACAAAAGATGCTGTATGCATGAAGGGTGATGTTGAGTGTGCCGCACAAAAAGCGAAACACAAAGCGCAAAATGTCGGCGATGAAATCACTGACAAAGCTGACGACGTAAAGAAAAAGATCAACTAATTTCAAAAAAACCCAGAGGCAACTCTGGGTTTTTTTTTAACATAACAATTACAAAGGAAGTGTAAAATGAAAAACTATTCAGCGCTGATAGCATTGGCGGTCATGTTTATCTCATCGACGTCATTTGCTCAGTCATCAGATGGGGGATTATTCCTAGAGCCATCAGTGATTTATGAACAAGGCAAAGGTGAGATTGATTTTAAATCCGTTGCTCAACCTGACGGCGATCTTAAGGGATGGGGATTAGGCTTAAGATTTGGTGGACACGTTTCAGACATTCTGTTTTTGGCTATCGACACAACGTACAGCAAACCAGAGTTTACGGATGAAAACGGTGATTTTGACTATGATCTTAAATCATGGCTCGCGGGTGTAACTCTTGGTGCTCAAACACCAGTTGCGGGCTTGAGAGTTTGGGGCTCGTATATTCCACTGGGTGAGATTACTCTCGATGGTCGTGATGCTAACGATACGAATATCAAGTACAAAAAGCCACAGATGTGGAAAGTCGGTGCAGGATTCCGCGTGAGCATGGTGAGCATCAACTTAGAATACCTCAGTGGTAAGTATGATACATTAGAAGTTAAAAATGCAGGTACGCTACTAAGT
>JAEYZS010000072.1 GCA_023427925.1 Pseudomonadota bacterium
CCCCACTTTTGTTTTATTAAAAAAACAAGGTTTTAAAATGTGTAACAAGTGTTACCATTTTATTTCTTTTTGACCACATCAGCATGGGAATCCGGTTAATGGCCGACAAAAGTCCAGGAAGATCAGGACTATGGTATGCATCTGATCTAACCCAGGATAAATGGAAATTTATTTTTGTGAGGAGGAATTTATGGAATATCGAAGATTAGGTAAATCCGGGCTAAAAGTAAGCGCACTTTCTTTTGGCTCATGGGTGACATTTTCAAATCAAGTTTCGATTAAACCAGCAGCTGAAATGATGGCGTTTGCATACGACAACGGGGTTAACTTTTTTGACAATGCCGAAGTCTACGCCCAAGGAGACTCGGAGAAAATTATGGGTGAGGCCATAAAAAAACTAGGTTGGGCGCGCGACACCTTTATTGTATCTAGTAAAGTTTTTTGGGGTGGAGAAAAACCAACTCAGCTTGGACTTTCAAGAAAGCATACTGTAGATGCTTGCCATGCAGCTCTTAAACGTCTGCAAGTCGACTATCTCGACCTTTACTTCTGTCATCGCCCCGATCCCGACACTCCTATCGAAGAAACTGTATGGACAATGAATGACCTCATCAAACAAGGAAAAATACTCTATTGGGGAACCTCGGAATGGGAAGCGGCCGATCTTGAGGAAGCCTTTAAGATAGCAAAAAAATTAAATCTCAGAGGCCCAACTATGGAACAACCTGAATACAATATGTTCAATAGAGAAAAGGTTGAAGTTGATTTTGGAGGTTTATACAACGAATACGGATTAGGAACTACAACTTGGTCACCCTTGGCCTCAGGGCTTCTCACAGGAAAATATAAAAACGGAATTCCGAAGGATTCTCGCGCTACACTTAAAGGATATGGATGGTTAAAAGAAAGATTTGAATCCGACGAGGGAAAGGCAAAGATTCAAAAATCAATTGAACTAGAAAAAATCGCCGATGAATTGGGAATATCGCTTGCTCAAATGTCTATTGCCTGGTGCCTTAAGAATCCAAACGTCTCAACAGTCATCCTTGGCGCTTCTAAGCTTGAACAGCTCATTGAGAATATGCGAAGTATAAGTGCGGTAGACAAACTAGATCTTTCGGTGATGAACAGAATAAAAAAGATTTTGAAATCTTAGTATTTACATGTTTTGAATTTGATTAAAGCCCACAAGTGATTCGAAAAGAATCTTTGTACCTAGGCTAAGATTCTCAAGACTGATGGATTCATTTTTACCGTGAAGAGTTGCAATATCTTCCATGGTTACAAGAATGGGAATGAGTCCATAACATTCAAAACCTTTTTCCCTAAAAAATCGATTATCCGTTGCGCCAGGTGAAAGGTACTGGGTCACTTGAGCTTCTGGAATGTTGTCGCTTAAGACCGTGTATAGAATACTATAGAAATCCGTGTCTGCGCTACTTTGGGACGACGGATAGGATTCTATGACTTTAACATCGATTGCATACTTTTGGGCCCGACTCTGAATGTCTTTCAGTAGAACATCGTGATCAACGTTGGGAAGAACTCGAATATCTAAATAAGCCTTGCTCTCTGCAGGAATAACATTCCCCGCCGGAGTATCCGTCGTAAGATTTGTAATCGAAATCGTATTTGTCACCATGGCATTAATTGATCTGTTATCCATTAAACGCTCAGAAAGTATTTTTTGAATGAGGGGATTATGGATCCTCTTTAAAAGAAAGTTTTCAGGAAAATCATAGAAACTTGAAAGCGTATTAAAAAACTCAATGGTTTGAGTGGTTAGTGAAAACTTCTGCAAACCTTGAAGCTCATTCATAAGTTTGATTAAGTTTAAAGAAGAATATTCGCGTGTCGGCATACTGCCGTGACCGGAACTCCCTTTGGCTGTGAGCTCTAAACCTAAAATCCCTTTTTCGGAAGTTTGAATCGTAAAGACTTTGTTGGAGGGCTTAGGAAAATCTTTTATTCCAAATCCTCCTTCATTTATTACAAATCGATATCCACCAAATAGGTCTTCGTGGTTATCGAGCAAAAATTTAGCACCTAGATTGCCACCGCTTTCTTCATCTGGCACAGAGAGGAACATCACTTTTTGATTGAGCGGAACATTAAACCGATGGAGCATAATAAAGGCCATAAGCTCCATAGTAGCCATGCCCTTCATGTCTAAGGCTCCACGCCCATAAATGATATTGTCTTTCATCTCTCCCGAAAAAGGTGGAATATTCCAGTCCGCTTCATCGGCTTCGACAACATCCGTGTGATTTAAAAGTATAACTCCGTTATCTGATTGTGCCGGTCCAATTTCTGCAACTAGGCTCACCTTATCAGGCCGATCAGGATGAGGAATGATTTTAGTTTGTATGCCTTCTTTTTCTAAAATTTTTTGAAGATAAAAAGCAGCTTGGGCTTCGTCTTTTCTGATTGTTTGCATTTGAATCAGATCCGTAAGCACTGTTGCAAGCTCAATTTCGATAGCATTCCAATCTATGTCATGATCAATAAGAATTTGTATGGCTTCTTCATTGGGTGTTTTATCTTTTGCGTGATCTAAAAACACATAGGCTGAAACAAATACAGTTGCAATAAGAATCACGCCAAAAATATATTTAAAAAACTTAAAACTCATTCGCGTTAGAATATGTCATCCCTCTTAGGCATTCAATAAAAGAAGTCGGAGGTGGCCAAATTTTAATATTAAAATATTTGCCTCAATTTGGTTTATTTGCTTATCTAATAACGCTAACAAAAAACGGGAGAAATAAGCGCATGCTCGAATTTAAAAAACTCTGGATTGCTTTGGCTGTGGTGACGATCGGGTCATTCATAGTGTTGGGATATTACGGCTTTGAAATTTATCGCGAAGCTCCGCCTATTCCTGAACAAGTTGTCGATACTGAAGGCAATTTGCTCTTTACTGGTGAAAACATCAAGAATGGACAGAATGTCTGGCAATCTTTGGGCGGACACAGCGTTGGAACCGTCTGGGGCCATGGAGCATACATTGCACCAGATTGGTCGGCCGATTGGTTGCACCGTGAAGCTGTATTCATGCTTGATGAAATGGGCAAATCGGAGTTTGGCTCTCCTTTTGAAAACCTAAATGAAGAGCAAAAAGCCGTTCTCACAACAAGACTTCAAAAGGAAATTCGTGCAAACACTTTTGATCCAGAAACAAAGACGCTTACGATTTCACCACTGAGAGCAAGAGCCATTCAACATGTTGGGGAACACTATCGAGGTCTCTTTACAGATAACCCTGAGCTTGAAGATTTAAGAGAAGCTTATGCCATTCCTAAAAACTCTATCAAAACAACAGAGCGCATGGAGCTTATGAATAATTTCTTTTTCTGGGCATCATGGGCATGTGTCACAGAGCGCCCTGGGATGAGTATTACCTATACTAACAATTGGCCCCCGGATGAACTCGTTGGAAATCGACCGACAGGAGATCTGCTACTGTGGACAGGCTTTAGTGTGATTCTTTTAATTGCTGGGATTGGTGCCCTTGGATTTTATTATGCATCAAATAGAAAAGAAGATGAGATGGAATCCGTTCTTCCAGATAAGGATCCACTCTTAGGACTAAATCCAACTCCATCAATGACTGCAACACTTAAATACTTTTGGGTTGTTAGTGCGTTGATACTTTTACAGGTGCTATTGGGTGTCGTCACTGCACACTTTGGTGTCGAGGGAACGGGCTTTTATGGAATTCCACTTGCCGAATACCTTCCATATGCAGTCACTAGAACATGGCACGTTCAGCTTGCAATATTTTGGATTGCAACTTCTTGGCTAGCGACGGGACTTTATATGGCGCCTGCAATTTCTGGTCATGAACCTCGTTATCAAAAATTAGGAGTAAATTTCCTTTTCATTTCACTATTGATTATTGTTGTCGGCTCAATGATCGGCCAGTGGTTTGGAGTGATGCAAAGACTCGGATTTGACGCCAATTTCTGGTTTGGTCATCAAGGCTATGAATATGTAGAGCTTGGAAGATTCTGGCAGATCTTCTTACTTGTTGGTCTTTTCTTGTGGCTTGCCCTTATGACAAGAGCAATTTTACCTGCCTTTAAAAATCAATCAGAGAACCGCCACCTCCTCACTGTGTTTTTAATTTCTTCTGCAGCGATTGCACTCTTCTATGCTGCTGGCCTTATGTGGGGAAGACACACTAATCTTGCTATAGCAGAGTACTGGAGATGGTGGGTTGTGCATCTCTGGGTAGAAGGCTTCTTTGAAGTCTTTGCAACGGTAGTAATTGCGTTCTTATTTGTGCGTATGGGTCTATTGAGACCAAAAATTGCAACAGGATCAGTACTTGCTTCGACGGTCATATTCCTAACCGGTGGTATTATCGGTACGTTCCACCATCTTTATTTTTCTGGCACACCTACTTCGGTGCTTGCGTGGGGAGCGTCTTTTAGTGCGCTTGAAGTGGTACCATTGGTACTTATGGGATTTGAGGCCTATCACAATATTCATTTAAGTAAATCTGCCGAATGGGTAAAGACATACAAGTGGCCAATTTACTTTTTTATTTCCGTCGCTTTTTGGAACCTCGTAGGGGCAGGTATCTTTGGATTCTTAATTAACCCACCAATTGCCCTTTATTACATGCAAGGTCTAAACACCACTCCGCTTCATGGACACACAGCACTTTATGGTGTGTACGGAAATCTCGGAATTGGATTAATGCTATTCTGTATGAAGGGTCTTGCTGCAAGAAAGGTTTGGAAAGAGGACTTAATTAAATTTTCATTCTGGTCAATTAACATTGGTCTTGCTGCTATGGCTCTCTTTAGTCTGTTACCTGTGGGATTACTGCAAACACTTGCAAGTGTTGAGCATGGAATGTGGTATGCAAGATCCGCTGAATTCAATCAGACCGGCATCATGGATAAACTCCGTTGGGCAAGAGTCATTGGAGATACTATTTTTGCAGTGGGAACGATAACCCTTGCTGCCTTTATAGTGGGTTTAAAGACCGGCTTCTCTCTTGAAAAAGAAACGGATCTTTCCCATGAAAATTATCCATCAAGCAATTAATGAAAGTTTCGCGGCTATTCAAGTAGAAGCTTGCTTCTACTTGGAGGCTTAAGGCGAACACCGAATTCACTTGCTGCGCTAGTCGCAATTGCTTCTGCAGCTTCGACGGGATTATCTGTGATGATAAGTCTTGTTACATCAACGGGTGCTATTGTTTTTTCTGCGATCATTTTGTTCATAAAGTCTATGAGATGTTTCCAATACTCAATGCCCATAAGGACTACGGTGAAGTTTTTCATTTTCCCCGTTTGAATTAATGTCAGGACTTCAAAGAGCTCGTCGAGAGTCCCAAACCCTCCGGGCATTGCAATAAAGGCATAAGAATATTTAGCTAGCATGAGCTTTCTTACAAAAAAATAATTAAACTCAATCACCTGATCCAAATAAGCATTATGAACTTGCTCGTGTGGTAAAATAATATTGCATCCAATAGTTTTACCGCCCACATCTCGTGCTCCGCGATTGGCAGCTTCCATGAGTCCGGGACCACCGCCTGTCATAATCGTAAAGCCTTTTTTTGAAACCTCGGCAGACACAATGCGCGTGAGGTCGTAGTATGGATGATCTTCTTTATATCGAGCCGAACCATAGACGGTCACACAAGGACCCACAAAGTGCAGAGCCCTAAAGCCCCGTATGCATTCTAAAAATATTCTTATTGCTCGAAAAAGCTCTGAGAGCCTTTTTTGAGGTCCTTTTAAAAAATCTCTTTCTTCAAACCACGACATAGTATGAATGTATCTAATTTCTTTCAATAATTTAACAATTAAGAGAATAAATGCTTCTCATTTTACTTTTCTAAAGGATTTTGCTATATTGATTTGTCGTTTCACTTGAAAGAATTGATACTTTTTCCCTTAATTGGGGGTGTACTGGTTTCGACGTGGGATGAGAAGCTTAAGGAGCATGTCGGGGCGTTAGACCTCGTTAAAAAACTGACAAACTTGTAATTGACAACAATTACGCACTAGCAGCTTAATTTTAAGCGGCCGATTGCCCTGAATTTTGATTGCGGCTCAGGGATCAATCGTCATTTAGTAATCTCGGATTTTGTGGTTTCAGACAGCGCAAAGTCTTAAATAAAGCTGACTGAACGGTACTAGGATAGGTAGTTTGCGATCGCTCCCTGTACTTAATTAAATTGCAAACTAAACATGTAGCCCGCCTTACGTGGACGTCTTACGGACGGGAGTTCGATTCTCCCCACCTCCACCATTTGTCAATCTTTTCGAACCACTGTCTTTTAAAAATTTCGCAAGGGGCCTAGAGTGGTGGGCCTTTATTTCTATTAAATTATTTTGGGGTTTATTTGAGCTGAATAGCTCTAGGCGCAAAAAGAAAGAGCCGGGCGTTGTGCCCAGCTCCTTAGTGTAGTGGGATTTACCCACATGGAAGTGAATTTCAATTCCATTGATTGTGATTTCAATTTTATAAACGATCTTTTTAATGATCGTAGTCTGAATGTCAGGATTTTCCTCCGCTTTCTGAAGATGCTTACGAATACTTTCGGTAAATTTCTTTAAATCAGTCAATTCGAGAGCCTCTTCTGGCTCAACCTGCTGCGATCTTGCTATTAGTAACGAGCCTTCGACTTCAAGCTTTTGATTCTGAAGTTTCTTTAACTGCTCGTATAGAGCTTGAGGGTCAATTCCCTTTGGCAAACTTCCAATTCTCTCAGCTAAAACTTCAATTTGTGTTTTTAACCCCTTTAATCGCTTTTCTAAGTAATTCAACTGGGTATCTACACTTTTAGAAGTTTTTTGTTGAGAAGCCTCTAACAAAAGCTCTTTCATGATCTTTTCATCGGTTAGAAAACTTTTAACTTCTCTCCACACAACTTCTTCGATTTTACCTGCTTGAATTCGATGAGGCTCACAATAAAAGATTTTCTTATTTAAACCAGCATGGGCCTTTGTAGCCCATGCGTGCTCGTAATAAGGAATTTTACAACCTCTTCCATGCGCAGATTTTCCAGAAAGTCTATTGCCACATTTCTTACAG
>JAEYZS010000074.1 GCA_023427925.1 Pseudomonadota bacterium
CCTAATGTCTTGCCCACGGCATAATCATGGTCCGTATCCCCAATCATTATAGTTTTGGATTGATCTTTTCCGGCAACTTCCAGAAGTTGTCTTCCGCGTTCGATCTTGCTTGCAGCATAGAAATCACCTAAACCAAAAATATTATCAAAGTAGTGATCAATGCTGAGAGATTTTGTAATCTCATTTAAGTGCTCTTGGTGCCCGGCAGACAAAATGGACTGCATTCTTTCTTCTTTAACAGCTTTAAGAATTTCGGGAACGCCATCAAAGAGTCGCGCCGTATGAGCACGCTTATGATTATACTCTTCTACAAAACGATTGCATAAATAGTCAAAAGATACTTCCTCGAGATCAAATCCAACGTCTTTGTAATATTCGATAACAGGGAACCTAAAAACACGTTTATAGTCTTCTGCAGTGATTCGAGGAATATTGTGCTCATCAAGAAGTGCGCCCAAGGCATCTACAGCAATATCCAAATCGTCTAATAGGGTCCCATTCCAGTCCCAAATAACGTGATCATAAGATGAAACTTTATCGAGAAGTATTTCTTTGAAATTTGTGTTCAAAACATCCCCCGCGTACTTATGTAATAAGAAGAGGGTGATAACATCAGAGGTGGACCCTGTAAATCACTTTTTTTCCTTATTTCCTATTTCCTAAAATGACTCCAGCAATCACAAATAAAACGGCTAGAAGTAGTACATTGCTCGGGACTTGATAAAGGGCAATACTCAATAACCCAGTTGAAATAACAGGGGTCAAATACGAGATTGGTGCAACTGCTACAGCTCCAATTTTTTTTATTGAGTAATCCCATAAGTAAAATGATGCACCCAAAGGCCCAATCCCTATCAGCAGGAGGATCAGCCAATCTTTTTTTGTGGGTAAGTATGTTGGCTCTGTTAAAAAGGAGAGCGTTAAGCAGAGGATTCCTGAAATAAAACAGTAGACCCCATTTTGCCAAACTGAGTGTTTAGCTTTTGATAGACCCAAGGAATAAGTCGACCAAATAATAGCAGAAAAAAAAGAGAATAAGTAACCGATTTGAAAAGCCGATTCCTGTGAAAACCCCTTTGAGGAAATGGCAAGAAAGGCTCCGCTAAATCCAAGTATTGCTCCGGCAATTTGATAGTTTGAGAGCTTCTTTTTTAGAAAAACGGGTGAGAACAGAATGATTAAAAGTGGCCACAAATAGTTAACAAGGTTGGTTTCTATGGGAGGCGCATTTCTTAAACCTAAAAAGTAAAAAATATGAAAGCCTGCAATTCCATAGGTGCCAAAGGCGATACTGCGCCAATTCCAATTCCACATTTTGATCTTCGGTAAAGAAATTAGTGAGCCGATAATGAGTGAAATACCTGTCAATAACAAGGCAGGAACTTCTAATACGAACTGTGAAAAACTAGCGAGACTTGCCCATAGTAAGACTGCAAAAAACGCAAAAACATAAGATGAAAACCGTGATGTCATTTATGACATATACTAATTTGTTCGCCTTGGTTAAGCCAACATCTTTTAGCAATGATTCTGTATAGTGCTTATCATATTAGACAGGCTCACTGGCTTTTTTAAAAAGCCTGCAACTCCTTCTGGCGCTTTAACATTATTTGATACGGCTGAAATAACGATAACAGGTAGCTCGGCAAGTTCCTTTTTTTGCTCTTTTTTCCACTCGAGAAATTGCCATCCGTCCATAATAGGCATCATTAGATCTAAGATTACTAAGCACGGTTCGGTGCTTTGGAGAGTTTCTGCTGCCTGAAGGCCGTTTTCGGCCTCTATGACCTCATAGCCCTCTGTTTCTAAACGGCGCTTAAAAAGAAGCCTAATATCTAAGTTGTCGTCAACTATGAGCACTCGATTCATACAATTTTTACTTTCGATCCCCACTTTACCATCCAAGAAATACCTCCTCGTAGTTTAGTTACCTCTCCTTACAAAAATAACATGGTATGAAAAAGGGTCGCAAATTTTGTGAAAATTGTGATTACAACTACACAACTAGACTCCTAATTGGGGAATTTTTTCAGATATAATTGGTGCCGGAGGCTTATAAATGGATAAAAAGCAACTGGTTGAAAAATTGAGGGAAAAACTTGAGTCTGAGCGTTTAGTATTGATCGAAGCCGCACGTGCGACCTATGAGGCTGCTACTCATGAAGAAAGTAAGCCTGAGAACGAATATGACACTCGCGGTTTAGAAGCCTCATACCTGGCAGGTGCTCAAGCTAAGCGGGTGGGAGAAATTGAGGAGATTATATCCATTTGTCGAAACTTGGAATTAAGAAATTTTAGCGCGCAGACTCCAATTGCATCTTCGGCTGTTGTCGAAGTGGAATACAATAAAAAGAGAACTTTTGTATTTTTGATGCCTAAGGGTGGAGGAATCACAGTGGAGTTTGAAGGTAAAACCATTCAGGTGATCGCGCCAAACAGTCCACTCGGAATGGCATTACTTAATCATAAGGCCGGAGATGTGGCTTCAGTTGAAACAGATGATGATGTAAAAGAGTACGAAATTCTATCAGTCGAATAGCTTCTTAATTTTTTTTAAATCTCGCTCTGTAAGTAGAGTTGCGGTTTCTGTATTTGGATCGAAAACAATCTTAATATCTCCTCGATGAAGTTGCTTGAGGATTTGTTCTACCTTTGTTTCATGCGTGATCTCATGAGCGCCGTAGTCGGTTCCTTCTCTCATTATAAAAGCATCGATGAGCCCCTTAAGAGCATCCTGACTTACAGATTCAAGAGAAATTTCAATCGGGGGCTGTTGTTTCGTTTCCATTTTTAAAGCCAGTGAAGCTCTACTGTCATCGATTCAGACTTAAACTGAATTGAAAAAGGTTTTTGAAAATCAATCTTATCGCTACAAACCAATTCTTGAGAGTAAAGCGAATTAGTCTCGATAGATCTAGGATGAATCCTCTCATATGACTTTGGAAACATTTCATTTAAAACTTTAGAAACCTCGAGATGTTCTACTTCCGTTTTTGCGACTGCCTTTTCTTCGGGTGAGTCATTGTTCCGAACGGTTATCTGGTAATTGCCTACTTTGCTTATATCTCCAGATCCTCTAATGAAGACAAAAAAACAGGATGTTTTGTTAAAGAGGAACGCTCTGTATTGGTTGGACACTATCTTGTAAGCAAATTTATCGTAGTCGTCTTTTTCAGAGCGAATGAAACCAATGGTGTCTAATAATGCACCCGTTATTGGAATTGCAGAAAATAGATTGCCCACTTGATCCGCATAATATCTTGAAAGGTTCTTATCTAGATCTTTGACTGCAATTTTAGAGGTAGTCTCTTGAGCTGTAAATTGGGGGTCAGTAGGCCGGGAACTATCGCGCGGAGAGGAAGACGTGTAAGGTATACTTGCACATCCTCCGTATAGAATTATCATTAGAATGGTAGCAATTAACTTCATCTCCGCACCGTAAAAGTTACTTCTTGATTCCTAATAATCCGTTTTTAAGCTTAGTATCATCAAGTTTCATAATATAGATTTTAAGCATTGTCTTTGCAAAGTCTGCCCCTTGAACTGTATTGACTTCGCCGTTATTGACTTGCACGTCGACTTTGTCTTGGTGAATCGTTAGGTAAACACGATTTCCCTTTTTCATATTGGGGATGAAAGACATAAACTTATCTAAGTCTTCTTTAAACTTGTAGGCACCCGCATTGTTTTTAAATCCAGTTTCCCAACCCTCCTTGAGATTGCCTTTATCTACAGACATCAAAAAATGCATGTCGATTACTTTTGGAGTCGTTGCTGCGACTAAAACCTCTGGATCAGTCGACGGTGTAGCCACATAGAGACCTCCGACATAGACTTGGATAATCATCTTTGCAGTACGAATACCCACACCATTTAGTTTTAATGTTGTATCACCAACTTTGATTTCTTCGGGAAAATTAACACCCTTCACTTCGCGAGCTTGAAGGCCAGTACTCACTGATAAACCTATCATTAGACAGAAAACGCTTGAAAATAATTGTTTCATTTTGGAATCCTCCTTGAGCTAAGTATCATATTACAAAACGCAGTTGAAGCAACACCGAATTTTAAAAATGAGACATAGCGTTTTAGCCAAATGATATGGAAAATGGTAAAATAATATTCATTTTCAAATTTCTATTCACAATTCAAAAATTTAGTGAAGTACGCAACGCATACACTTGGCACAGATTGTGTATTAATATTCTCTGTCTAGGAGAATGGGTATGAGAGAATTCGAAAGTGTAAATTGCAAAAAGCTCCTCATGATTTTTGCGGCTTTGGCGTTAGTGACCGTTTCAACTGCGTGTGGGAATGTCAAAACTACTCCAGCAGTTTTAGGCGGATCAAATGTAGACGAACCAGCCGAAGTCGACATGAGTGAGATCCACAGTAAATTAGATGCGATGGAGGTTGAGGTTTTCAACGTGAGCCAAGAAATGGCTGAACTTGATTTACAAAATCCACTAAATCTCTTGGGGGATGGATTAAAGGATTCTGTCGGAAGGTTTTCAGGTGTTATAAAAGACCTAAAGGTAAAAATTGAAGAGTTAAAAATCAAACTGAATAGCCAGCTTGCTAACCTTGACTCTTCAGACCCAAAGCAACAAGAAATAATTGCAAAGCTCAATGGAGTTCTTGGACAACTAGATGAGGTCTCTACTTATTTAGATACAGTCGTAAATAAAATTGAGCAGAAAATAGATACATTGTTCGCAAAGTTAAAAAAGAAAGTAGATGATAGACTGTCTGGCATCCAAGCGATTCTTGCTAAACTTGCTGTAGACAAACTCAGAGAGTCGGTTCTGGGTAGGTTGATCGGGTAATTAGCCGGGTATATATCTACCTTTAAGAGGGCCTTCCTGTAAAATATCTTCAGGGGGCTTTTTTATTTCTTGCCATTTTTTAGGCTTTAATGTGGACTTATATTGTTAATAATATGAGGGTATTTTTAAATGAATAAGATCTTATTGATCGTGTCGCTCCTTTTGTGTTCGAAAATCTTCGCTTCCTCTAATCCAAAAATTGAAATTCAAGGCCATCGAGGCGCTCGTTCTGTACGACCTGAGAACACGTTAGCTGGCTTTAAATATACATTAGAAAATAAAATCGAAGTACTCGAAATGGACCTTTCATACACAGCGGATCGTGTTCTCGTTGTAAACCATGATGCCGTCATCAACGGAACGATCTGCCTGGATCCAAATGGGCAAAAGATTGTTAAAGACCTTGATATCCATAAAATGACGGTTGCTGAGATTCAGAAGTACGATTGTGGCACTCTCATAAACCCTAGATTTCCGAGGCAAACGCCTTCTCCAAAAGAAAAAATTCCAACATTTGAAGACGTCTTAAAGTTGGTCAAGGAACATGAAAAAACTCAAGGGATGAGCTTTGGACTGAACGTTGAAATAAAAGTCCACAATAAGTTTATTACTGATAACTCTCAAGAAATCATTAAGAAGATTATTTCGTTGGTTAAAAAGTATGACTTGTACGAAAGAACTGTGATCCAATCCTTTGATATCAATATCATAGACCAAGTGAGAAAGCTTGACTCCAAAATCAAAACGTCTTTTTTGATAGAACAAGATTTTAAGAGTGTTTTGAAAGCTCTTAAAGTTTCGAGTTTAGGAGAATTGGCAAAAAAATATAAGTTCAATATACTTTCCCCTAACCACAAACTTCTTAGTAAGGCGATAGTAAAAGAACTTCAAGCCCAGGGTCTCCAAGTAATTCCTTGGACAGCAAATAACGTTAAAGAATGGCAAGCATTATTAGATATGGAAGTCGATGGGATCATTACAGACGATCCGGTTGCATTGAGAG
>JAEYZS010000106.1 GCA_023427925.1 Pseudomonadota bacterium
GGAGTAATGTTAGAACCCTTAACAGTTAAACTTCTGTTGGTTTTAAAATCCTCTTCGATTGTAGAAATCAAACGTTTTGTACTTTCGTTTGTTACTCCCACAATATCTACTCCCATTACAAGATGCAAACCACCTTGGATATCCAAGCCGTAGTTTACTTTCTTTCCTGGAAAATAAGGAATGTTAGAGACATCTACAAAGTTTGGAAGAATGTATAAAATCCCCCAAAGTACAACAACAATTGCCGTTGTGACCTTTGCCCATAATACTTTACTCATTGGTTACTCCCGCTGTTTTCTAATGCTGCTTTAAGTTTTAATTAGTTGGTTTTTTGTTCGTCTTTAGCTAGTCCCAAAACTTGTGATCTTAAGATTTTTAACTTCACGTTTTGATCCACTTCTAAAGTCACAAACTTTTCTGTCAAACCATCGATGGTCCCATAGATACCGCTCGAAGTAATAACTTGATCGCCTTTTTTGAGCTGAGTCAAAAGTTTTGCGTGTTCTTTTCTTTGTTTTGCTTGTGGGCGGATAATTAGAAAATAGAAAATCCCGAAAATAATAACAAACGGGAATAAGCTTTCAAGCATAGATGGCTTTTTAGCGGCGTCTTGCGCATACACCGAAACAGAAGTTAATAGCGACAAAAGCGCAACGAAACTGACTTTGAACATTTAGATTCCTCCAAAGATAGGGTTTAAAAAACGACACATTAAGATGTCTCGATTTCTTTGAAGAATCAATACTTTATGAGTTAGACTTAAGCCAGCGCGTTAACATCTCATCACGGAACTTTTCCCATGTTCCGGCCAAGATATTTTTACGAGCATCGGCTGTGAGCTTAAGATAGAAAGTGAGGTTATGAAGGGAATTTAAGCGGGCGCCTAAAATCTCTCCTGCAATATATAGGTGTCTCAAATAGCTTCGAGAAAAATTCTTGCACGTATAACAGGCACACTCAGGATCAATCGGATTAGGATCCATTTTGTACTCTTCACGCTTAATATTGATTTTTCCTTGCGACGTGTAAAGAGTTCCGTTTCTTGCCACTCTGGTAGGCATCACACAATCAAACATATCAATGCCGGCATCGATCATCAGGATTAGGTCTAACGGTGTTCCCACCCCCATGAGATAACGAGGCTTGTCCTTTGGAAGGCTTGGAGCCACTCGCGGAACTAGTTTGTGCATTTCTTCGATGGGCTCTCCCACGCTGAATCCACCAAGGGCATACCCCGGAAGTTCCACACTTGTTACTTCCTCTAAAGATTGCATTCGAGTGTCGTAATGTAGACCGCCTTGCACGATCCCAAACAAGAGACTCTCCTTCCGAGTCATCGCCTCCTTACAACGCTTGAGCCATCGTATAGTGATTCCCATAGAGTCTTTAATTCTTTCCAGTGAAGCCGGATATTCCGCGCAATCATCAAAAGCCATGATAATGTCAGAACCCAAATCCATCTGGATTTGCATGCTCACCTCAGGACTTAGAAAGCATTTTGATCCATCGAGATGATTTCTAAACTCTACACCTTCTTCTGTGATTTTACGAAGCGAGCTCAATGAGAAAACTTGAAATCCACCGCTGTCCGTGAGGATGGGCTTATTCCAGTTCATAAACTTGTGAAGACCACCCATTTCCTTGATGAGCTTCTCTCCGGGTCTTAAATGAAGGTGGTATGTGTTTCCAAGAATGATTTGCGCGTGAAGTTCTTCAAGCTCAAGTGGAGTCAGTGATTTAACAGTAGCCTTTGTTCCCACAGGCATAAAGATGGGAGTTTCAACAACTCCGTGAGCTGTTATAAGTTTCCCCGCGCGTGCTTGGCCCGATGTTTTTTCGAGTGTGTACTGACCTATTTTTTCCAAACTGTAAGATCCCCGTAACTAAAGAGTTTAAATTTGTGTTCTATGGCCCACTGATAACATCTTTTAACATTTTCTAAACCTGCAAACGAAGATACGAGTGCCAAAAGAGTGGTTTTAGGCTGATGGAAATTGGTTAACAAAATATCGGTCATTTGGAAATTGAAATCTTCCCGAATGAACAAATCCGTTTCACCTTCATAATTTCCACTAGAATTTTTACCTACTTTGCCAATAGCCACCGACTCTAAAGATCGAGTCACCGTCGTACCTAGACACCAGACTTTGCCACCTTGATCCTTACGATCCAAAATGCGTTTATACGTTTCACCAGGGACAAAAACTTTTTCAAAATGCATTTGATGCTGAGACAGATCTTCGTATTTTACTGGGAGAAACGTACCCAATCCGACATGGAGAAGAATCTTCTCTACAGCGACACCTTTAGACTCTAAAGCATGAATATCCGTTTGTGAGAAATGAAGACTCGCTGTTGGCGCTGCTTGAGAACCCACTTGATTGGCCCAAGCCGTTTGATACCATGATTCATCTTGAGCCTTGTGATGGCGCTCATTTCTTGCTTTTTGAATATATGGTGGAAGTGGAATCTCACCAAACTTAAAAAAATAATCTTCATCAATATTTTTTGAGAGCTTTACAATCTGCGGAAGTCCTTGTTGCGAAAGATCCATTTCAATGCCATCGGGCAACTGAACTTTTTCTCCTTTTTTCAAACGGCTCGCCGGAAATAAAACTTTCCAAGTATTAGGTTCTAATTGCTCGATAAACAGAATTTCGAATTCATCTTTGGATGTCTTTCCAAAAACTCTGCGTTTAGACACTTTTGTTTCATTGATAACCAAGACATCCTTGGGACTAAATTTTTGTAAAAGATCAGAAATTGTAATCTCCACTGGAGATTCATCTTCTACCCACATTACACGTGTTGGTCGTTCAGGTTTTTGTGCGATTAGCTCTTCCGGAAAAGCGTAATCAAGATCAGATAATTTCAATAATAACTTAGTACCCAAATTAGAGAGTTTACGCAACTCGAAGTTGAGTGTAGAGACAACATAATTGTCTTATCTTTTCGTTATTAATGAATAGCTGGGGAAATAATGCTTTAGGATTTCTTTGTAGTTTTTCCCAGTGCGGGCCCATGCTCGAGCGCCCCATTGGCAAAGCCCCACTCCGTGACCAAAGCCTGAGCCTTTGAAATGAAAGTCTTTGTTGATTTTTTGGATTTGGAAT
>JAEYZS010000052.1 GCA_023427925.1 Pseudomonadota bacterium
TGCTTGTGCTGGCGCAGCTGTTTGCACATACGTTGGCCCTGCAGCAGAAGGTTTTTGATCTAAAGGAACTTCTAAACTTTTTAAGTCATAATTTTTTTGTTTGAATTGAGTTTGATTGAATTCAAAATCATTTGGCTGAAATGCGCTTTGAGTTGTTTCAGGAGTTTCCGGCTCTCTTTGGTAGTAATTGTGAACAGCTTCTTTAATCTCTTCGCTACGATCTCCATCAAACATATTTTTGAGCCACGGAGCTTTTTCCAGAGACTCGCGTGTCACGCCATGAACGATACGGAAGGCCATTCCTTGATCTTGAAATTTAACTTGTGATTTTGCTGGGTGAATATTGACGTCAATCAATTGTGGGTCACAGTCTAAATGCAAAACTGCAAATGGATATTCTCCGTGCATTAATAGATTTCTATAAGAATCCAAAATCGCTTTTTGCAAACCTCGATCTTGAATCCATCTTTTTTGAACGAAGATCCAAATGTTCTGAGAGGTTTTTGCGACTTTGTTCGGTGATGAGTGTATGACGTGCGCCTTCATCTGCGAATTTTCACGCGTATTTTCAAATAGCTCTTCAACTTCTAATACTGTTTTTGCTCGCGCCAAGTGAGATTCAGCTTTTGGATAAAATGCTTTTAAAACGCCTTTTTGTTTAACTTTGAAAGCCACCTGAGGATGTGAGAGCGCAAAAGCTTTTATCACTTTCATTACTTGCGTCGTCTCAGCGGAATCGGATTTCAAAAACTTTAAACGAGCTGGTACGTTGTTAAAGAGTTCATCAACGGTGATTTGTGTCCCGAAATTTCCGCCTACTTCAAACACGTCACTTTGCTTTCCAAACTCAGATTTCACATGAAGTGCTGATTCTGCGCCTTGAGGCCTTGTGACAATAGAAAGTTGGCTGACAGCGGCTGCTGATGCGAGAGCTTCACCTCTAAAGCCGTAAGTTCTTAAACTCCAGAGGTCTGAAAATTTTCGAAGCTTGCTCGTTGAATGGCGGCTTAGAGCCATTTTAAGATCAGCTTCGTTCATACCGTGGCCGTTGTCTTGGATTTTTAAGAACTTCCCACCAATATCAAGGTCGATTTCGATATCAGTTGCACCAGCGTCGATACTGTTTTCAACAAGTTCTTTGACGAGATTTGCAGGGCGTTCCAATACCTCGCCCGCGGCAATCTGATTGATGACCTCTTTGGATAAAAGCTCTATTCCCATAGGTGGTATTTCTACTTCAGCCCTTGTCCGGATGTCGAACAAGATCACGTCTTTAGCAGGCATTTAACGCAACGCTCTTCTAATGGAAGGGGCCACTCCATGCTTTGCCAGGTATTTCCATTGGTTTTTACTTTATGAGCATTTGTGCTATAATTGCACTATGTCTATTGAAAATGAAAATGATCTAGTTGCACTTAGAAAGATTGGTAAAATCGTAGCTCAATGCCTCCAGTATATGGGCTCAAAACTTGAGCCCGGTATCACAACTCAAGACCTTGATGATTTAGGAAAAGTTTTTTTAGAAAAGCATGGAGCACGCTCTGCTCCCATGATGGTTTACAAATATCCGGGTACAACTTGCATCAGCGTAAACGAAGAAGCCGCTCACGGACTCCCTGGTCCGAAGTGTCTCGGAGCAGGCGATCTCGTCAATATCGATGTTTCCGCAGAGCTCAATGGATATTTTGCAGACACAGGTGGATCGTTTATCATCCCGCCTGAGTCCGACGTAAAAAGAAATCTTTGCCTAGCCACAAAAAGAGCACTTGAGATGGCGCTTAGATCTGCTCGCGCGGGAGAACCACTGAACCTCATCGGTAAAGCCATCGAAAAAGAAGCGCGCAAAAATAACCTCACTGTTATCGAAAATCTTGGAAGTCACGGTGTAGGACGAGGACTTCACGAGGATCCAGAATTTATTCCCGGATATTACGATTCAAAAGACAAACGCATTTTAAAGGAAAACCAAGTCATTACCATTGAGCCGTTCCTCTCCACAGGAGCTCGAGAAGTTTTTGACACAGGAGATGGTTGGACGCTTGCCACTGATAAAAGGTACTTGACCGCTCAATATGAGCACACAATCGTTATAACTAAGGGCATGCCACTCATCATGACTCTGCCCGCATAGTGTTGATGTCTTTACAGACAATGATCCTTCGTGCTTTTGCTTGGCAAAGCCAAGTACAAACTTTTCGACTCAAAGACTTTTAATTGGCTTTTAATCGGTAACTCGCGCAAGACGTCTCGCACTCTAAAAAATATGTGCATTTTGTTAACTTTGTGATTATGCTCGATGCCTTATGAGGAGCTATATGAACGAACCTAGATTTCACTTTTTTTCTTATCTTGCACGTATGAAGCTCATCGATCGATGGAGTCTTATGAGGTGCACTCAAACTGAAAACGTGCAAGAACATAGTTTGCAAGTCGCAATCATCGCACATGCTCTTACACTTATAAAAAACAAATATTTTGGTGGAAACATTTCCCCTGAGAAAGTGGCATTGTGTGCAATGTTTCATGATGCAACAGAAGTGCTCACAGGCGACTTACCAACTCCAGTCAAATACTACAGTCCTGAAATTAAAAATGCGTACAAAGAGATCGAAACGAATGCGGCAGAACAACTTCTGAAACTTCTGCCTGATGAATTTAGAGAAGATTATCGTAAACTCTTACTTGTACCAGACACCGACAAAGAAACTTTAGTTTTAATCAAAGCAGCTGATTCTATTGCAGCTTTTGTCAAATGCCTCGAAGAAGAAGCTGCAGGAAACAATGAATTTAGTCGCGCCAAAAAAACTATTGAGGCAAAATTAGATACATTTCGAAATTTTCCAGAAGTGGATTACTTTATGAAGAATTTCATACCAAGCTTCTCTTTGACGTTGGACGAAATGAGTAAACCTTTTGAACAAGGTCTATAAAGACATTTAAAATTAATTAAAATTCGTATTGAAGTGACCCAATGAGAGCTAGGTAGTTAGATTTCATAATGTAGTACTTAGGTTCAAGTTTAAATGCAAACTTACCCATTTGAAACGCAAATCCGCCGCCAATAACCCCACCAAATAGCATATCTGAAAGATCTTGTTTAGATCCGTTAATCTCTACAACAAAAGCAGAATAGCTCAGAGCAATCCCTCCGCCCACGTAAGCCCAAAACGTTCTCCGCGTACCTTCAGCTAAAGAGTATAAAACTTGAGCATCATACATTACAATTTTGCCGGAAAGTCCTTTGGATATCACTGGTGTCGCCATGTCGTAATAGGATGGATAACCGCTGTGATACAATAAATTCGTATCAAAAACAAAAGGGCCCGATAGTATTTTGAGTGGCGAAGTGAACTTTAATCCAAAGAAATTTAATGACTCACTCTCAACTGTTTTTGCAGCCGAGAGCTCTTCTGAAAAATTGAGCATTCCGTAACTTATCCCAAGATAAGTCTTTCCTATGAAGCTTGTTCGACGCGATGGTGTTTTTCCAGCTTTTGATTTACGGCTTGTAGGCAAAGCACCGGCTCCTACATTGACGTCGCTGTCAGCAATGTAGCCAATCACTCCCTGCTTAAACTGAATTCTATAGAACGCACCGAATTTTTTAGAAGATATTCTGACTTTTTTTCCAGTGCGGAGGTAACCAATCACTGGGGCATCGAAATCACCTTTTTTATAAACCATAGCAC
>JAEYZS010000151.1 GCA_023427925.1 Pseudomonadota bacterium
ATTTATATTTTGGTCAACTCAAAGACTTGTACGATGCAGAGCACAGAATATTAGATGCGCTTCCAAAAATGGAAAAAGAAGCGACATCTCCAGAGCTTAAACAAGCAATCATGAATCACAGGGAAGAAACCGAAGGACAAGTTCAAAGATTAGAACAAATTTTTGAAAATCACGGTAAAGAACCAAAAAGGGAAACTTGCAAAGCAATGAAGGGCCTTATTGAAGAAGGCGAAGAAGAACTTAAGGAATGGAAAGGTGAAGATTCGGTAAAAGATGCTGCAATCATCGCTGCTGCTCAAAGAGTTGAACATTATGAAATATCTGGGTACGGCTCTGCAAAAGCTTACGCACAGCTTTTAGGCTTCACAGAAGATATTGGAATTCTCGATGAGACTCTTGAAGAGGAAAAGAAAACGGATCTTAAACTCACGGATATTGCTCTATCAGGTGTGAACCAGGATGCAATTATTGGTGAGACTTTTCAATCAAAGGAAAGCGACGAGCAAGCTTCAATGAGACATTAATTTGCAAATAAAAGAGAGCAGGTGTTCCGAGCTTTCAGCGCACGCCTGCTTTCTAAGCTTATTACATTTGAACCGCTATAAGCCCTGTTACTTTTATGTATCGGAATCAGAATAGCTTTCAGTCGGCTAATAAACTCTTTTATTCTCCCTAAATACAATCTAACCGTCTGCGTATCTATGATCGTGTAGACACTGTCTATCGCTTTGTAGGTCATTGCACTTTCTAAAAATGCTGTTAGACCCATTGTAAGGGGAGCGAGCAACGTTATCGGCGTAAACGCAGAGCTATAACCGGCAGAAACTAGGCCCGGAGTCTTAATCGAATATAGCGGTAACAGTGGAGGATAAAAAACTTCATAAGATTGAGGTAGATTACTTTTTGCTTTTAAATAGATTCCTAATCTCACAGTAACGCCAATTGGATTTATAACGACAGCTTTGGTTTCTCGAGGTCTTTCCTTTAAAACTTTAATCTGAAAATTCTTTTGGTTTGTCTCAAAGTCCATACCCACCATAATTTGAAGGCCGTACCCGCGACCAAAAATTAAGTTGTGATTTTTGACTTGGCCGCGGACTCCGTTTACAGAGCCTCCAAAAAATACGAAATCTATTCCAAACTCAGAGTTTGTTGCAGTATTTTTCGCATTTTCAAATAAAAAACGGTCAGTTGCAATTAGAATACGATTTAAGATTTTAAATCTATTTTGTATTTTTTGAGCATTTGTCTTTGGAACCGCCCCTTCAGCTTCACCAATAGAGTCAAGAGGATGAGTAGGAGAGCTTCCATCTTTAATCATAGATATTTTATCGTTTTCGATAAACCCTAAGCCATTAGCCATCTTTCGATAGGACAGAAATTTGCTCATGGTAAGTAGGATTTTCTTTCTTCGTTCGTTAAATGTCTCAAGTTCTTCGGCGGAAAGAACACCTAATTCAGAACTCAGTTCATGGGCGGAGCTCTTAATGATTTCAAAGCGAAACCCATTTTGAAGGACTATGAAGTCTCGGGTAGAAGAGTCTTTTGGTAAAGCTTCTTCATAAATAGTTTCAACGGGTAAAACTTCTGCAGCCGAGCCATTAAAGTCTTCTGCGTGTACTATTAAATTAAAGATCATCCATATAAACAACATATAAACTCTCACTCTCTCCCGTGATCCTACGGTGCAAAAATAGAGAGCAGCTTTTATTTGTTATGGATTAAGAAAGTGCCAAAACAAGGCACATTCTCTAGGTAGAACTTACAAAATTAAACAATTTTAGGCACTTCGAAGTTTTTTAAAAACGATCTAATAAACACTTTAAGCCAAGCTAAATACTCAACGACTTTGTTTCCGATGTTAAACTTGAATGAATGAGGAAAAGTCTTTCTAACAGTTATAAGAACTGATGCTGTCTTCAAACCAAATTAATATGCGAGATCCTCATATTTCCATCTTTGGATAGAATAATTAATAAGTACAGCAATTTCACCGTTATAGTAGATGCCTTGAACGACGCCCCTAAGACCATTACGAGTGAATACCGTATTACCTGAGCAAATATCCCTAAAACAAGCTTCTATTGCGATTTCAGTTCTGTGAGCGGTTTTGTTAGTGTAATTAACTACAACACTAATATCACCATTTGAGAATACTCCATTTACAACTGCAGATAAGCCATTAGCAAGCCAAACTTTTTCACCGTTTCGAACAGCACGTCTGTAATCATGCTTCGAATTGTGCCCATAATCAGGTGAGCTCTGATAGGCAAGGTCTCTAATATCAAAAATTTGATTTGAATAATTCACAAGGACACTTACATTTCTGTCCGTAAAAAATCCATTTACTACTCCACTTGCACCTGATTTTGTCATAACACTTTGTCCAGAGCAAAGTCTTAGAAAGCAACCAACGGTTGCAAGATCACCTTGCTTGAATACTTGATTTGAATAATTCGCAAGGACGCTGACATCACCATTTGGAAAAATCCCATTGATTATTCCAGTCAGGCCATTTCGAAGCCAAACTTTATCATCAGTGCAACCTTTTTTCTTGAAGCAGCCTGGCGTTGCAAGGTCATCTCTTTTAAAAACTTGATTTGAGTAGTTTACAAGAACGCTGAGATCACCATTTGGGAAAATTCCATTTATCGTTCCTGTTTGGCCGTTACGAATCCACACTTTATCGCCCGATTTTAAGTCGCTAGCATTCCATTGAGCGAAGCTTGGAGCTGAAAATAAAAAAACTAAAGACAAAATAATCTTAAACACGTATCCCTCCTCAGAGATAAAAGAAAAGATAATTATATTTAATGCATACGAGTGTCAAGTTTGCCAAGGTGGCTGGGGGGCATAATCCGTTATAGCTTGCCAAAACGACACCACTTTGTCTGGTCTGAGAGTTGCAATATTGAAGGACGGGACTTTATGGAGGTGTCACAATGGGTTTATTAAAGAGTTTAGGGGTATTGGCATTGGTAATAGTTGCACAAAGTGCATTGGCTAATCGCCCGGTTGGACAAAATGAAGCGGCTAGAGTTTGTGAAAAGGCAATATCTAGCCGAGACAGAATGGCATGTTTTAATGAAATGAGAGATGCTCATACCTTTGATCAACGAGCATTAAATGTGTGTTCTTCAATTATATCATCAAGTCAACTTACAGCATGTATTCGAGCAGTTAAAAATAAAAACTATCAAGATTATGAAACTCGGGAGTGTGCTAGGCAAATTTCGGATCGTAGCAAAGTTTCTTGTTTAGAACGATTTGGAAGATCTAGCTATCAAAGACCACCAATGTTTCCACAACCACCGCATCATGACGGTGGACATCCAGGCTACGGCTATCCAGGTCATGGTGGTGGTATAGATGGACCTGCTATCACAAGGAGATGGATGTCAGTAGGAGAAGACAAAGTGGATAAGATTGAAGTGCCACGCACTATCAGCCTTCGCGGACAGCTTGTTAACGAGATCGCGTTATCAGTGACTAAAGAAAGAGTTCAGGTCAATAGCGTAGTAGCTTACCTCTCAAACGGACAAATCATCTCTGTTTATGGATTGAATGGAACTCTCAGAGAAGGTCAGCAAAAACGAGCACAGCTTAACTACAGAGGATCTGTAAGAGTGGATCGTATCGAAG
>JAEYZS010000167.1 GCA_023427925.1 Pseudomonadota bacterium
AGCTCGACAGTACTCTGTTGTTTATAAAAATGGTTTTAAGGCCGAGGTTGTTAGATTCAGTGTGCTTATGACTTATTCATATGGGGGTTCATTTAGAGGTACTGGGAAATATCTCAGCGACGTAGGGTTCCTAGTTAATGAGTACTGGGTTGCACCTCTTTATACTCTAGAGGGCGAGTCACAAGTTGTTAAAGTTCAAAACGTGGGAAGAGCTGAAGATCCAATTGCAGCAATGGAGCTCAACATGGTTTGGAGGGTAAATAATGTCCTCTTTAAATCTCAGAGAGCCTTGAACTACTATATCCGTGGAGATGGACCGGTGAGAGTTACACAGCTCGAAAACTAATTTCGATTCACAGAAAATCTGAAAATGGCTAGGCTTTGACCTAGCCATTTTTTTTGTCGTAAGTGACATCAGCACATTAAGTAGCGCAGAATATATCCATGCTTACAATTAAACTTTTAGCCTTTGGTGTACTCAGTTCTGTAATTTGGATGAGCCTTTTGTGGTGGGTCTTTAATAAAACAAAAAACGCATCTTATGTTTATGCAGGTTTACCGCTAGGAGTTTTGCTTTATAGCGTGGTTTACTTTTTCGGCAGTAATGGTCTTCAGGGAAAAGAGTTTTTGGCTCTTACCACCTTGCTAATTTGGGCGGGACGGCTTTCCTACCATATATATGGAAGTAGACACAGTCGCTCGGAAGATATTCGTTACAGTGCCCTCAAAACCAAATTTAAAATCGATAACATCAAAAAAGAATTTTTATTTTTCCAAGCCAAGGGACTATTAAACGGAATATTTGCAATTCCCTTTTTATTGATATCCTTGGCATCAAGAAACTTTGTCAGCATGTTTGACCTTTTGGCGTTTACCATTACTTATTTGGCAATTTTTGGTGAAGCGGTATCTGATCATCAATTGAAGACTTTTCAGAATAACTCCTACAACAAGGGAAAAGTTTGTGACGAGGGATGGTGGAAAAAGTCATGTCACCCAAATTATTTTTTTGAAATTATGGTGTGGACAGGGTTCTTTTTACTCGCTCTCAGGGAACCTTTTGGTATTTTGGGAATCCTAGCACCAATAGCAGCATATATTTCAATATTTAAGCTGACCGGAATTCCTGCTAGCGAAAGACATGCGACTCAAACTTATGGTGATTTGTACACAAACTATAAGCTCCGAGTTCCAAACTTTATTCCGCTCAAACTGAAAAAATAAATATTTATTAATCCAGTAACGGATGCTTTAATGACTTTGTAATTATCGAATAAGAGGAGACAGGTATGTCGAACACTCATAGCATTGCAGTCGGGTATATCCTATGGATATTCGGGTTTATGGGGTCCCATCGTTTTTATTATGGAAGAACGGTGAGTGGAATTGTATGGTTCTTTACTCTAGGTCTTTTGGGCATCGGTTGGTTGATTGACCTTTTTCTTATACCTGGAATGGCTGAACAAGCAGATAACCAGTACAAAGATGGAGAGGTTAATTATACAATTGCGTGGATTCTGCTGACGTTCTTGGGAATATTCGGAGCCCATCGATTTTATATGGGTAAATGGATCTCGGGAATCACCTATTTCTTTACAGGTGGATTATTTTTAATTGGGTATCTTTACGATTATTGTACGCTCAATGAACAAATAAGTGCCAAAAATCAAGAGCCTAAAGCATACTAAAACCATGTTTGAACTCAAACCATTTCATGTGAACGCTCAAACTGAAAATGTAACCATTTGCTCTGAAGCATTTGTAAAAAACAATTTGTTAGCTTTTCGGTTTGTACTTAAGGACCCAGAAAGAGTTATATATATTCCGAATGGGCCGAAAGAGCGGCAAGATAATTTGTGGCAATCCACTTGTCTTGAAGCTTTTTGGAGTGAGAGTGGGACGCTCAATTATTGGGAGATGAATATTTCTCCATGCGGCGCTTGGAACTTATATAAGTTTAATGATTATAGAATTCCAACTCCGCCAGTGCGCGAAGAGCGAATTTTAAATATTAGTTTTGAAAGTGTAAGCCGCGGTAACGAAACAACCTTCAAAGTCGAAGTTCCGTTAGAAAATTTGTTTTTGGATAATAAAAAGTTAGATGTCAGTTTGACATCAGTGATAGAATTTAAAAATAAAGAAAAATCGTACTTTGCAATTCGACATGTAAACACAAAACCAGATTTCCATCAAAGAGAGTCATTTGTATGCAACTTGGGTTAGAAGTTCTTTTAAAAGACAAAAAAATTCTAAAATACTTAAAAACAAAAAAAGTGGCGTTGGTCTGTCATCCAGCTTCGGTCGATCATAAACTTAATCACAGCTTTGATCTCTTAAATAAGAAAATTAAATTAAGTTCAGCTTTCGGACCTCAGCATGGCGTTAAAGGCGATAAACAAGATAATATGATCGAAACTCAAGATGAGATTCATCCAGTACATAAAATTCCTATTTTTAGTCTGTACGGAGAAGTGCGTAGACCTACTTCAAAAATGATGGAAAGTTTTGATGTCGTCCTCTACGATCTTCAAGATTTAGGCTGTCGAATTTATACGTTTGTTACAACTCTTTTGTATATCATGCAGGAATGTGAAAGATATCAAAAAGAAATCATAATTCTTGATCGCCCAAATCCTATTGGAAGACAATTTGAAGGAATGATTTTAGAAGAGGGCTTCGAAAGTTTCGTGGGAGCTGCTCCATTTCCAATCAGATATGGTCTCACTGTTGGAGAATTGGCTCTGTGGTATAAAGATCACTTTAATATGAATTTGAATTTAAAAGTGATTAAGATGAAAGGGTATTCTCCTAGTAAGAAACCATGGCCCGACGATTTGGCATGGGTGAATCCAAGTCCCAACGCTCAAACGGTCACAATGGCAAGAGCATATCCAGGAACCGTTATGATTGAGGGTACAAATCTTTCCGAGGCAAGAGGAACCACTCGCGCGCTTGAAATCATCGGTGCTTCTGATGTGGATTTTGAATTGGTATTAAAGCACATGCAAAAAATTGGAAAGAGCTGGTTAAAAGGTTGCATACTAAGATCATGTTATTTTGAGCCCACCTTCCATAAACACGAGAAAAAACTCTGCAGCGGAATTCAGATTCATACGGACGATGCTTTTTACAATCCTGCTCAATTTAAGCCCTATCGCATCGTAAGTCTGATGCTTAAAGCAATTAGGGAGACTCATTTTGGTTACCAGATATTCAGAGACTTTCCTTATGAATACGTCACGAACAAACTCGCGTTTGATGTTATAAACGGTGGTCCTAAGCTCCGCGAATGGATCGAAGATAACTCTGCTAAGCCTGCGGATTTAGAGAAGATGTTGCAAAGAGACGAAAAAAAATGGGCTCGAGAGTATCGAAAGTACCATCTCTATAAATAAAATATTTGTGAAAGCTTCCTCCATGTGATCTCATATTTAGGTTGTAGGATTTTAGATCTTAAACACGAGGGGGATCCAAATGTTTCGTAATATTTTTGCGTCAATGATTGCAGTCTTTGCAATTGTCTCGATTAGCACAACATCATTTTCTATGAACATTGCCGAAGAAGGAGCTTTTGTTCTTGATAGCGATAAAACTATCTTAAGATCGCTTGCGGTCAATAAGGATTTAATCTTTGATCATCCAAATGCAATGGGCTTTGAAGTTTACGGTCCAAAAGGACTTCATGCTTTTTTAACACGAGCTGGAATTCAATTTATCGATCTCAATGCTCAAAATGCAATGATGGATACTTTAAATTATCCATCACCGGAACAAATCGAAGCCGAATTGAGAGATTTAAATAAGAGATTTCCTCACCTTACTGAGCTCATCGAGATTGGTCGGTCAGTTGAAGGTAGACCATTGTTGGTCTTAAAAATTTCGGACAACGCTGCGATCGACGAACTTGAGCCGGAATTTAAATATATTTCTTCTATGCATGGTGATGAAATTACAGGAAGAGAGCTAATGGTTCGCCTAGCAAAGGATATCCTGGAGGCTTATGGAACAGATGATGAGGTTACGAACTTAGTAGACAATACCGAGATCTTTATCATGGCTTCTATGAACCCGGACGGTTCTCACAGAAAACAAAGGGGTAACGCGAATTGGAGAGATTTAAATCGCGACTTCCCTGATTTTTCTACAAGCGACAACAAGGATGATCCCGCTGGACGCCAAGTTGAAACGCAGGCGGTTATGAAGTTCCAAAAATCAAGACAGTTTGCGCTTTCATCAAATTTCCATGGTGGTGCTGAAGTGATGAACTATGCGTGGGATACAATTCCAGACAGACATCCATTCTATGACCTATTAATAGAGCTTGCTTTGGATTATGTTGAAAAAGCTCCTTATATTAAAAACGGCGGATTTAAAAACGGTATTACAAATGGCTATGCATGGTATGAAGTAAATAACGGAATGCAAGATTGGAGCTACTACTGGTACAATGATCTTCAGTTTACGGTAGAGCTTTCAAGATCGAAGTGGCCTTCTTACAGCTCTATCCCATACTACTATGAGCAAAATAAGCCAGCTTTACTTTCCCAAATTAAATATGTTCATATGGGAGCTGGATTTAAAATTGAAGTTCCAGAAATAGATGGAGAGGTTAAGGTTTCTCGAGTAGAAGGAGATAGTACTCAAGTGCTAGGTACTTACAAATTCAGAAAGTCTGAATTTTATAAGGTTCTTCCAGTTGGAGAATATTTATTTGAGGTCAGTAGCGATAAAGTAGGGACACAGGTGTTCCAAATGAAAGTGGAAAGGCCGCAAAATAAGTCTGTTTCGCCAAACTATGCTGTTATCAGTTTTGATTGATAAAGCATAAAAGCATATTTAATCATACTAAATTTTTCTTATAACTCATTAAAACCCAGTCCGAGAAAGACTGGGTTTTATTTTATCTGGCGCTGATTTTAATTCAAAATTGTATTACTCTGAAACACCAAAAAACATGTCCCATAAATTTTAAAAATACCGACGAACTTTTAATCAGTCTCTGTCTCAGTCTAAGATGGTGTTTAATTTTGATAGTCTTATTTTGAGTAATAATGTCTGATTT
The DNA here is from genome assembly GCA_023427925.1 of Pseudomonadota bacterium. Classification (GTDB taxonomy): domain Bacteria; phylum Bdellovibrionota; class Bdellovibrionia; order Bdellovibrionales; family JAEYZS01; genus JAEYZS01. The sequence goes on from JAEYZS010000167.1 coordinate 5,063, forward strand.
ATGAATATTTTTATTAGAATTGATATAATGGTATGAAAGGACTGGGGGAGTTATGAGGAACGTATACTGTCTTTTATTTACCCTGCCATTAATACTGATGAGTATTGGCTGTACCAAGGTTGTTGAGCAGACCGCATCCAAAGATTTATCAGTATTTGATGTCAATATGTATGCCCTAAACAAGTTGGTCTGTGATCCATTTGATGGCGGACCAAGTAATCCGGGAGATCCTAACTATGGTCGTGGACTTAAAGCAAGTCTTCACTATCTGAGAGACGATCAGCCTCGATATCAGCATGTCTTGGAATATATCAATCAAGGTGTCAAGGCCGACCAGCATCTCTTCTTTACCAGCTTAAATGTTCCAACGCGAATGTTTGATATTGGATTTCCAACAGAGTCTGGTGGATTAGTAAGGCGTGATGACGGAACAGATTTATATGAATATTTCGCATTAAGACTTTCTTCGATAATACATCTAGGACCGGATGACGATGAAGGTGAGTATGAGTTGGCAATCCTTTCCGATGACGGTGCTATTATGAGATTGCGTGGAGATGATGGGAATTACCAGACCGTAGTTGATAATGACGGTGATCATCCAACTAAATTAGGTTGCGGAAGTACGATCACAATGAACCGCGATACTCAAAGACTCATGCAGCTCGATTACTATCAAGGACCGAGATACCATATTTCAGTTATTCCAATGTGGAGAAAAAAGACTGCGTCAACTGTGCCTGAAACTCTTTGTGGACAAGAAGGTAACAACCTATTCTTTAATGAAAATACTTCGCAGCCTAAACAAGCGTATAATAACTTACTTGCCCGTGGGTGGAAGCCACTAACAATGGAAAACTATTCGTTACCAGCAAGTACGATATTCAATCCTTGTGAGCAGGGTATTGCTCCTAATATCATAGGCTTTAATGTGGAAGACATGGTGGACGGTGTGGTTATCGCACGATGGTACACGGACATTCCAGCGACTTCTCAATTAAGATTTGTTGATATGAGCACGGGGATGGAAGAGCTTACTGTGGCAGACAATCAGTTGCGACAAGAACACATAGTTGTAGTTCGAGCTCTTAAACCTGGAAGACAATATTTATTCCAAGGTGTATCGATCTCCGAAAGCTACGGAAAAGCGATCAGCGATCCTGTAACATTATTGCTTCAATAAATAATCTATTTTTAAATGCTCCTGAGCCCTCAAGCCAGCCACCGCAAAAACCAAGATTGGTTTTTGCGGTTTGGCGTTACGTTCAACCTACTTAGAAATTCCAATTATACCACATGCAAGTCTTTTTCCTGCATTTCCAGACGGCTGCGAAGTTAAATCATCCGCTTTTTCGTGAATAATAATTGATCTTCCAATTATTGACTCCGGACCATAGAGCTTCAGAAATTTATATGTTTCCGTTTTATCTACTTTTCCCTGAGCGTCAGTTTTGAGATTACCTAAATCTCCTGAATGGTGAGCCTCAGAACCAGGAGCGCCATGAGTTGGATTCATCCCGGCAAAGTGATCTCCAGCCGACGTCGCGTCATTTGAGCTGCAGTCTCCGAATTCATGAATATGAAAACCATGTTCGGTATTTCGGCCTAAACCTGTTGCTGTGATGTGAACGGTAACTTCATTTTTTCCTGACTTCGTGAAATCGACTTGGCCTTTAACATTAGAGCCGCTTTTAGACTGTAAAT
>JAEYZS010000218.1 GCA_023427925.1 Pseudomonadota bacterium
GAGTGGGAGTGACCGGGCCGCCAGGTGCGGGTAAATCCACGTTGATTTCAGAGATGATACAACATTTTAGCAACAATGGACTAAAAGTCGGCGTACTCGCAGTCGATCCCAGCAGTCCTTTTTCCCATGGAGCTTTACTTGGCGATCGCATCCGATATCACGAGGCACTCGCAAATAAGAACGTGTTCGTAAGATCGATTGGATCCAGAGGAAGCCCCGGCGGTTTAAGTGCCTCATCATATTTGATGTTAAGAGCATTCGATCTTTTTGAATTTGATATTGTACTTATCGAAACAGTCGGAGTCGGGCAAACCGAGCTTGAAATTATGAACGTGGCGGATATCACTACGGTTGTACTCGTGCCAGAAAGTGGTGATGGAATTCAAATGATGAAAGCGGGGCTAATGGAAATTGCTAATGTCTTTGTGGTGAACAAATCTGATCGCCCAGGAGCTGATAGTCTTCGAGAAGAACTCAGACAAGAAATGCACTTTCAAGAGAGAGATGACGAAGTTGAAATTTTCTCTACAATTGCCATCAAGAAACAAGGCGTTGAGGAGCTCTGCAATTACTTGATGATTAACCTAAGAAACGAAGAGCTAAAATTGAAACGCTTCTCTCCCGAAAAGCTAAGAGCGGAAGCAAAGTCCCTTCTGCGATCGAGCTTCGAGCGAAAAATTTCTTCTAAAATAAAAAAAGTTAAAAAAGCATCAGACTTAATCGATATTCTGTAATTTTATCTAGAACCGATCTTAAACTTAGAGAACATATCTCTATGAATTTCCATGACAGTGGTGATGACCTCTTGTTGCTCACTCGGTGATATATTGGTGAACTCAACGCCTATTTTTTTAAGTCCACTCCCTTGAGATCCTACATTGATAACGTGTCGAACAATTGCCGTAAAACGTTTTTTAAATTTTCCGCCGATCTCAAGCTCACACTCTAGATTTTGATTTTGTTTGAGTTTGAAATCTAAGTGAGCGGGAATTTCAAATGAAAATCCTCCGCCACTGAGGTCAAATAATACAAATCTTTGAGTGGACTTCACATCATCAACGGACAGCAGGTGAATTCTTGCCATGTAGTCCAAGGGAATTTGAACTCTGAAAGAATTTCGTCTTTGAAGTTTAAAAAGAGGTGGCTCTAAATTCATCAGATAATGTCCGCTGAAGTCATGTGGTTCAAAAGTCGTCTTCATAAAATATTTTTCTTGTCCAATTTGAAAAGTAACAATGACTTCTTTTCCGATAGGAAGGTGGCCTTGAGATATAACCACCATGTTTGAATCTTTAATGTGATTTGAAACCATGGTAACAATTTTTTTTCCTGGCAACTGACATTCAAATTTAGATTTGGTTTGAGTCAGTAGAAGAAAGGCGCGCTCGCGTTCCTTTCTGGTTCCTACTTTTTGGAAAAAAGACTGAGATTGTTCCATCAGTAATATTTTCGGTATCTTACGTCTAATTTTTTACGTCTAGTCGAGGTGAAAGTGAGCAAAACTTACAGCTATGACTCGTAATTAAGGTACACGAACCAGTCCTCGGGAGCATTGTTTTCGTTCACCTCAAATTTGATGGCAGGAAGCCATTTGGGTTCTTCTGGTTTGCGAAGTAAGGGCATATTTGCTTGTTCCGGAGTTTTGTTACCTTTTTTCTGATTACAGTCTCGACAGGCTGTTACAATGTTCGTCCAGATTTTTAATCCACCTTGAGCTACGGGTCGGACATGGTCCAAAGTCAGTTCTCGAGTAGGGAATCTGTCGATACAATACTGACAGGTGTAATCGTCTCGAATATAGATATTTTCACGGCAGAATCTAATTTTTGTTGATTCCTTGGATCTGACATACTTTTTTAAACGAATAACACTGGGTAGTGGGAATTTCTCACGAATACTTCTTGCGAATAATTGGTGGTGAGCAAGAACTTCTACTTTATCTTGAAACCACAATATAAGAGCTTTTTGCCAATTGACGAGTTTTAGAGGTTCATAGCTTGAGTTCAGCATCAAGGCTTTGACAGTTGTCTCGTTGAAGGCGACACCCCCTGGGTTGTTGTCACGTTTAGATCAAACATCCTTATATAATGATATGTAGTTATTAGAGCGTTATCAATCCAAAACTGCTTTGGATCAAGACCTAGCTCGGTAAGTTGATTTTGAACGACTTCTTTATATATAGATACAGAAGGGGCGAGTACCTCCTGGATTTCTTCAGAAATCTTTTTCTCATAATGAGACATACACTTACCAATTCCTCTAAAATAACTAATCATTCTCGCAACATAATATTTTTCGGATTATTTATTTGAATTCTTAAAAGTTTTGAAAAATGTAAAAAAATTTTTCGACCTCAGTTTTAACGTTTCAAAATGAGAAATCATATCTAGGTGATACATATTCGCAGAAATATTGAATCATACTGGATCAAAGTCCGAAGTTCAGTTGTCCATCTTCACCACATAATTCCGCGGTTACTAGACCATGGTCCTAAAGTTTTCTAGACCAAGGTCGATAAGTTTCATGTTAAACAAGTTGGAGCCTGCCTCTAACAGTAAGCGAAAGGGGACAATCACCCCCTGACGCTGAAACCAGAGATCTCCAACAAGAAAGTAAATATAAACAACGCCATTCGCTCGGAACGTCGGTTGATAAGAGTGATAACAGCAATGATATCAATCCGTGCCTAGCCTCTGGCCAACAGAACGTTGGAGGTATCTATATGGGCTTAAGAATTAATACAAACTTAGCCTCAATTAATGCTCAAAGACAATTGGGCAAACAACAAGTCCGCGGACAACATGCTCTTGCGGCTTTATCTTCAGGATCAAGAATTGTTAACGCATCAGATGATGCTGCGGGATTAGCAATTTCTGAAAACCTAAAATCACAGACTCGTGGTTTAGCTGTTGCTAGAAACAACGCCTTTAACGCTGGATCTATGATCCAAGTGTCTGAAGGTGGTCTAAACGAGATCAGTAACATTCTTACTCGTTTAAGAGAATTGGGAGTTCAATCCGCTTCAGATAACGTATCTGATACTGAACGTGGGTTCCTAGATCTCGAAGCACAGCAATTGATCTCTGAAGCAGATAGAATTGCCAAGACTACAAGATTTGGTAACAAACAACTATTAGATGGAACAGAATCTGATATGGAATTCCATGTCGGTCCATTCGCTGGAGATGAAAACATCATACGTTATAATCTAAAAGCTGATGCTACAGCTGACGGTTTAGGATTTGATGGTGTGTCTGTTGCAGATAAAGGCGACGCACGGGATACTCTCGAAGTCATCGACGAAGCCATGGTTAAACTCAGTGGTATGCGCGCAGACTTCGGTTCTGTACAGAGTAGATTAAATGCGACAACGTCCAACTTAGATATTCAATATGAAAATTTAAGTGCTGCGAATTCTCGTCTCCGAGATGCCGACGTTGCTTACGAATCGGCTGAGCTTGCAGCTTCGCAAGTCTTACAACAAGCTTCTATCGGAGTATTGGCTGCGGCCAACCAACAGGGTGCAAACGCTCTGAGACTCCTTGCTTAATAAACAAATAAAATAGTTTATACATTTTAAGATTTTACAAGTGTGTTGAAAGTCAGGTTCGAAAGGACCTGGCTTGTCTTAAGCCCGCCATGGGGGGTCTCACCGGCTCCCCATGGCCTTTTTTATTCCTCGAACTGTTTCCTCGGGTTGTTTGATCCGAAGTCTCGTTTGAGATTTTGATTAAGGTATTCCTCACTCCGGGATACGGCCTCCAGCCTTCACCTCAAAATTTTGAGTACAAAATTTTGCTGCATCCTGCAGGCGGTAAATCCCTCCGGAGAAATACCTTAATCAAAATCCCATTGCCATGCTCGGTATTTCCGGACTGAAAAGCTATTCTCCAACTTTTTGGCAGAGTAAAGCCCGCTAACGAACACCCTCGTTAAATCAGTGTCTTAAGAACGTCTTCTTTAAACCCAACAGTCCCGCCAGATTTAGTGAGAATAAAAGGTCGTTTGATGAGTTTACCGTTTTTAGAAAGAAGTGATAGAGCTTCTTCCTCAGTCATTCCGGATTTGATTTTGTCAGAGATTTTTAGTTCTCTGTATTGTACGCCTGAAGTGTTAAAGAGATTTTTAAATGTTCCACCGGCATTTTTTAGGTATTTGAGCATTTGCTTGAGCTCGGATGTAGTCGGAGGCTGATCTACTATAGGAATTCTTTCGTATTTTACTTTTTTTGCATCTAAATACTTAATAGCTTTCTGACAAGTGCTACAAGCCTTGTACTCATAAACTTTCATTATTCCTCACAGTCTCTTTGTTGAAAATTGAGGTTAGCATCGTAAGATGCGCAATATACCTGATCAACACAGTTTTGGGTTTTATCCTTGTTTTTCGTTTTATAGACCACAAGATAGTTAAAATGAGTGGCATATTTACCTCTGCCTGTGAGCAGAGGCTGAATTTCAATAATTTTTCCTTGGCCACTATTATAAGATCTTTCAATCAACATCTCACACTCAAGAGGCGACTTAACACCACTAGTAGAAAAAGCTAAGGATATCGCTAACAATAAGCTCCACATAAAGACTCCCAAATTTCCCCGGATAATTTTATAAGTTACCTATATATATTGATCAAGGATGTTGCCTTTTTTTCACACTTGCCAAGGTCTTAGGCATTAGGTCTGTACAGACTTTTTGTCATCTCGACCAATTACCGTCGAAAACCCTCGACTTAGGCTTAATTTTCCATACGAAGGTCTAGTTGTTTGTAGACCATGGTCTAGTTTTGCTGGATCGAGCTTTAGTCCAGCCAGACCTGGCCGAAATGTTACTCGTGAGTCAGGTTGCTTAAAGATGACCGGCTGATGAGAGTGGAGTGATTGCTGCTCTTGTCATTTAAAAGCCACAATTTTTATCTCTTGGCTCCAACTTGTTTAACAAAAGCAACGGAGTTGCAGATTGCCCTCGCGGGACATGGGTTAGAAGCCCGCGGGGGTAGTCCGGGAAAGATTCTCGACAAAAGTATGGAGGTCCTATTATGGGCTTAAGAATTAGTACAAATCTACCATCAATTAATGCTCAAAAAAGTTTGAGTGACACACAAAAAGTCATTTCAAAAAGTTTTGCGCAACTAGCAAGCGGAAGCAGGATAAACCAAGCTGCTGACGATGCTGCAGGATTATCAATCTCTGAAGGGATGAAATCTCAAATCAGAAGTATGCGCCAAGCAACTCGAAACGCAAATGACGGTATTTCGTTATTACAGGTTGCGGAAGGTGGCTTAAATGAGACATCCAATATTATCACAAGATTAAGAGAACTTGGTATCCAAGCTTCTTCTGACACTGTCAGTGATGTTGAAAGAGGAATGATCAACAAAGAAGTACAACAGTTAACAAAAGAGGTTGAGAGAATTGCTCAATCCGTAAAATATGGCAATACACATTTATTAAATGGTGAAGCTCCTTCCTTTGAATTCCAAGTGGGAACTGGAAATGATGACTTCGCTGATAGATTAGAGTTTGATCCATCAAACTTAAATGCAACGGCTGGAAATCTTGATCTAGATGGAATTGATTATTCATCCAGAGATGGTGCTAGAGAGGCGATGGAAGTATTAGATGCAGCTCAAACTAAAGTAAATGGTTTCAGAGCGGAAATCGGTGCGGTTCAAAACAGAATGTACTCAACAGTAAACAACTTAGCAACTTCAGAAGAAAACTTGAGTGCAGCAAATTCTCGTATCCGAGATACAGATATTGCATCTGCAACGGCATCACTTGCAACTAATAACATTTTATTGAATGCTTCAACGTCAGTACTACAACAAGCAAACGCAGCACCGGCGCAAGCATTGAAGTTATTAGCTTAATCGGAAACTTAACAGTACGTTTATGGTGGAGAGTGACTCCATCACTCTCCGATACCAAACCCATCTGGGGGACTGAAAATCCCCCAGTGGTATTTTGCTTTTCTGTAGACGATTTGATTCGTATTTCAGGCTAAAAAGTCTAGAGTTTGATTAAAAACTAAACACTTTTAAGCATAATTCCGAAAAGCATTATGGATGAATATAAAAAATGTTTTGAACTCTCTTGTGAATATTGCCGGCGTAGACAAAGGAAAGCTTGATCATAGAGCTAAGCTTGATGCGAGCGCAGACCGAGACACAGACCTTGGGCGAGGAGATGAAGAAGCTTCAAAACATAAAATGTCCGAATCTGAAATTCAAGAAGTGTTAGAACACCTCAAAAACATCGATGGTATTAAAACCAACAACCTCCAAGTCCGCTTAGAAAAAAAAGACGACATCGTTGTGATCTATATCGAAGATATAAAAGGTAAAGTCGTTCGCAGAATTGCTGAGAGTGAAATGTGGTATATCTATCAGAAACAAAGAGCCGGAGACGGCAAAAAAGGCCAGATTTTCAATAAAGCCATGTGAGTTTTTTCCTACTTGGCACAGTACTTTTCTACGTTTTTTCCCTCTGAAGCCAGTATAAAGTCCCAGTGACATTTTATTGACTCACAAATTCTTGTTCTATTGAGAGAAAATAGAGAAAGAACAGGAGTGTGATTTGTGGCTATAGCCATGGGCGGAATCAATACAGGTTTACCACCGAATCTAGTCGATCAATTGGTCGAATTGGAGAAGGAGCCTATTAAGCGTATTGAAGAGAAAAAAGCCAAAGCCCAAAACAAACTCGATCTCGTAAATCAATTGGATGAAAAATTAAAAGCTATCACCGGTTCTTTAGGTGAGCTTGCAAACACTAAAGGCTTTACAGATATCGCAGTCACTTCAGGTGCACCAGAAATTATTTCTGGTACTGCCGATCCTAATACAACAGTAAACGGAAATTGGAATCTAGAAGTTCTCCAACTTGCAAACAAAGCTTCTGCTTTGACCAATGGATACCCGGACAAAGACAGTTCACAAATAGGTGTGGGATATTTCAAATTCAAAACCCCATCGGGCGAAAGAGAAGTTTACATTGATGGAAGAAATAATACTTTAGAAAAAGCCGCGGCCACAATTAATCAAGCTAGTGTTGGCGTACAGGCAACGGTCATTAAAGATAGCAAAGACGAAGATGCTCCGTATCGCTTAATGATCAGTGGTCTCGAAGTCGGAAAAGGAAACAAAGTTGAATATCCAACTCTCTATTTCCTAGATGGCGATCATGATTTATATTTTGATGAAGAAAGACCAGCCACAAATGGTAAGATCAAGGTTGATGGGTTCGAGATAGAAATTGACGAAAACAAATTAACTGATCTTATTCCTGGTGTAACGCTGGATTTAAAACAAGCCGTGCCAGGCAAAACAGTAAATATTGGTGTTGCAGAAAACGTAGAGGCAGTTAGTGGTAAGATCTCAGGTTTTGTCGAGAAAATGAATGCCACGCTGTCTTTTATCCAGGGGCAACTTCGAATCGATCAGAATACAGATACTTCCAAAACTTTGGGTGGCGATTCCATGTTGCGATCCATTGAAACGGACTTGAGACGAATGATCCAAAGTGCACAAATGGGTGTCAAAGGGGAAATTAGAACTCTCAATCAAATAGGTATTGTATTTAATCGAAATGGTATTCTGGAGTTTGACCAAGGAAAGTTCAACAAAACCTTAGGTGAAAAAGTAAACGACGTAAAAGCATTTTTTGTTGGAGATAACTTCAATACTGGATTTGTTCCTACTGTTAGAAACACCATCAACAGACTTACTAACAATGCATTTGGACCTGTTGGGAACAAGAGAAAGAGTCTTACGACTCAAATACAACAAGCAGATCAACGTATAGATAGGTTGGTACGCAATATCGAAATGAAAGAAAAGAATTTAAGAAGGAAATTTGCAAATCTCGAAGAAACGATGGCAAAGATTAGGGGCCAAGGAAATATGATTGCGGAGAGACTCGGGGGGCCGGGAGCGGCGCAATTGAATTTCGGCGGAGTAAGTAAAACTAGTGGATTATAAGGTTGGTGTTGTAAATGTCGAATGCTGCTTACAAGAAATATAAAGAAACTTCGATTCAAAGTGCGAGTCGAGAAAAAATTCTTCTCATGCTTTATGAGGGTGCGATTAAGTTTACTAAGCTTAGCATCCAGGGTATCGAAAAGAATGATATCAAATCGAAGTGCGAACATATTGGTAGAGCCTACGACATCGTATTGGAACTCAACAACACCCTCGACCATAAGGTTGGCGGAGAGTTAGCTCAGAGATTGGAGCAGCTTTATCAATATATGATAGAACAATACATTAAGGCCAATACTCACAACGATGTAGAAGCTCTAAAAACAAACTTAAAATTGCTCGAAACTCTCCATGAGGGTTGGGTGCAAGCGGTACAAAAATTAAAAAATGAAACTAAATGATTTACTTATGAACAACTATATATGGGGAGGAGCAATGACAGATGAAATCATTCATCTGCTCTCGGAGCGCAACAAGTATTTAACTCAGTTTTCTGTGATAAACAGAGTACAAATCGAGAGGCTGAAAGTGGGTAACTTTGAGCAATTGAGTGAGTTCTATATGACAAGAGAGCATATTTTAGCAGTGGTAGAG
>JAEYZS010000256.1 GCA_023427925.1 Pseudomonadota bacterium
GAAACCATATATCTCGTTTGGACATTTTCATTACCTCTGATGTTTACGACTCTTACGACACGCTCAGGGTAGAGGGCAGGAGTAATATTGAACCAAAGTTCTCTTCCAGCAACGTTAAACTCCTTATCAACAAGCTCTGCAGAAATTCTGTAACTTCCTAGGGCATCGTATATTTCATCTTTTAATTCCTTTTGGCTTTCCCAAATTGCCTTCTCAAGGAAAGAGCCCGACTGAGAAGAAAGTCTCGTGTATGACGATCCGAGTTTTATTTTCTCTTCAAAGCTTTTTGTGTCGGAACGAACACCCTCATAGACAGGATATTGAGATTGAGTTGGAAGCGATTGTGCTGGTGCAAGAGAAAAAGAAAATACTAAAGCGGAAAATATTGCGAAAATTGCAAACTTATTTACCCTCATTTACATTACCTCACCTTTTGTGCTTTTGAATGCTGGTCATTCAAAACAGTAGTTTTTATGGATCGTTAGGTTATAGGGGAGCGCGTCAAATTTAGCAATAGGGCCTAACTTAATTACATAGTTTTTGTGATGTTTTTGTGTTTTTAAAAGCACATATCTTGCGTTTACGTTAATGCATAAATTAGCGAAAATAGAAGGTAATTAACTGAGGAGGGATCCCGTATATGGGATATATGGAGAGTTCCTTCTCAAACAAAAAGTGGAGGCAATCATGTTAGCACATATCCAGTTCCTGGGAATGTCACGCTCAGAAGGGGCCGAGTCTTTTATTGTTAGTCAATTGGAGGATCTACTCCAACTGATACCATCTAGAAAAGCTCACTTTCGAGTCTGGGCCGAGTGTTTAAATTCGCAGGCCCAACCAGGTAAAGATTTGTTTCGATGTGCAATCGAGGTAGAAGGTTTAAGGAAAAAGCACTACTTCGCTGATAAGCGTGATGAAAACTTTTATTTTGCGGTCAATAACTGCGTTGAAGCAGTTCGAAAAATGTTCCGCCGTGAAAAAAAGATGCTGAGATCTCAGCAAAAAAGAAAGAACAGGAAGGACCTAAAAAGTTTACAATTGGCAATGACTTAGCAGTAATTGACAAATGATAACGAATCGAGAAAGGTTCAATTTTCTTGTTTTCTAAGAAAGACGTCTTTAATGTCCGGGTACTTCAAGCGGTATCAGTAGGTTTTAAAGATGTCTTTTTTTATAAAATCCATTTTAAGTTATGCAGTAATCATATCGATTTCATTGACCGCGCCTTTCGTTTACGCCCAACAAGCTCCACAAGACAATCAGTCACAAGATCAAGAAGTAAAAAATTTATTAGACCAGTTCCATCATGAAATAGAACACAGCGCTGATACTGAAACAAAATCGAAACTTCACGCTTTACTTTCTGAATGGAAGAATAATTTTAATCTATACAGAATTTTTATGGATACTCATCGTTGGACTCAGATGAAGTATTACCAAGACGCTAGAAAGAGTGAGTACATTCGAAATTTTCCTGTGTTAGCTTCATTCTATTTTTTGTCCCATTCACTTGAGATGTTGAGCGGACCGATTGGCGTGTATACTGCTACCGAATTAGGGTTGGGAAGCACAGCAAAGGTGGTGATAGGTGCGGTCGGCGCAATAATTTCAGTCCCAGGTTTAGATCCCTTATGTATTCTGTTTTTTGCGATTAGCCCTCGTCAACCTGTGCAGAAAATGTTTACAGGTATTCGTTTAGCGGCCGTAAAGGTGAGTGGAGTTGTTTCAAATAAATTGGGTCTCCGTCAAGCTATGCAAAAGATTTTTGAAAATAAGGATCGACTTGCTGAAATAGTGAAAGCATCAAATGGCAAGGTGAATTTGGTCTATGATAGTAATAAGGACTCACTACAAAAGCAGATGCTTTTAAGATCAAAAGGCGGTAAGCCGTATCTTGCATTAAACTTTAAAGCTGGAACTCCTTCTTCTGGGAAAGAGAAGACATTTGTGGAATCTCTCCAAGTTTTGGATGCAGACCTTTTAGGGCAAAACAAAAGCGAAGTGGATCGCATTTTATCGCAATTCAACTTGAGTGCGAGGGCGGCACTCAGACAAGCACTTCATAAGCCACGGCAAACCTTCTATGTGGAATCTCTTGAAACAGAAAATGAGTCGACAAAGATCCAGTTTAAAGATTATGCAGTTTTGGTAAAACCTCGCACGCAACTTCGATCTCTGAATCAAAGTGAGACGGCAATTAGCCCCCTGACTTGCAAAAGCTTGTTTCATTAAAATTTAATAGTCAGTTTATTTCAAAAGCTTGCAAGAAAGTCCGATGAATTCCTCGAGGGCAAGCTAATGTCAGGTGACAATTCAAAAAAGTTAAAAAAAGGCGAAGTGCTTATCCGTGAAGGAGATAGTGTTGAAAGCATTTATCTCATTAAGTCAGGAAGAGTAACCCTGTTTGTTGAACGTAGCGGTAAGAAGATTGAGCTTGGCCAATTGAACGCGGGTCAAATTATCGGTGAAAAAGCTCTCTTTGGGCCTACAAAGATGACGTTTTCTGTATTAGCAGCTAATGAATTAGTTTACCTCGAAGTCCCTGTTAAACTCATCGAGCCGATGTTTGCAGGATTGAGTGG